>NZ_CP061080.1:160000-170000 GCF_014495845.1 Aquibium microcysteis | reverse complement strand
GGCAGGCGCTAAGGTCATTTCGGAGTTCGAGGTTCTATCGGTCGACGCGGTCGGACGCCGACGGGCTTGGACCGACGAGGAGAAGATCCGTATCGTCGAGCAGAGCCTGCGGGGGCACCGGCAGGGCTCGGTGACGGCACGGCGTCTCGGGATTTCGCGGTCCTTGCTGACGCGATGGCGGGCGGATTATCGCGCTGGCCGGCTGGGATCTGCGGCACCTACGTTCATGGCGGTGCCGCTGGCGGCAAGCGCGGCATCGGCGGCGGTTGTCGAGACGCCGCCGGCAGTGGTGGCGACGCCCGTCGCGGAGGCGACGATCGAGGTGGTTCTGGGGAATGCGCGCCGGATGATCGTGCCGATCTCGATCGATCCGGCGCTCCGGCGCGAGCAGTATGGCCACAGCTCCGAACGGCGTGCCCGGCTGATCGAGCGGATGGAGTTGCAGTTCGAGGATCTCGAAGCCGCCGCCACCGAGGACGAGATCGCGTCCGAGCGTGCAGCGGCCCGCACCACCACGGTCGCCGCCTTCGAGCGACGCCGTCCGGCCCGCAAGCCCTTCCCCGCACATCTCCCGCGCGAGCGCGTGGTGATCGAGCCGCCGAAGGCATGCACCTGCTGCGGCTCCTCGCGCATCGTGAAGATGGGAGAAGACGGCGAGCCATCGTCCGCCATTGGTCCGAGGACAATGGCGAGCGAGACCCTGGAGGCGGTGCCACGCCGGTGGAAGGTGATCCAGACCGTCAGGGAGAAGTTCACCTGCCGGGACTGCGAGAAGATCAGCCAGCCGCCGGCACCCTTCCATGCCACGCCGCGGGGCTGGGCGGGACCAAACCTTCTGGCCACCATCTTCTTCGAGAAGTTCAGGCAACATCAGCCGCTGAACCGGCAGGCCGAGCGCTATGCCCGCGAAGGCGTCGACCTCAGCCTGTCGACGCTCGCCGACCAGGTCGGAACCTGCTCGGTGGCGCTGGAGCCGATCCATGCGCTCATCAAGGCCCATGTGCTGGCGGGCAATCGGCTCCACGGTGACGACACGACGGTGCCGCTGCTGGCGCGAGGTGGAACCCGGCAGGCGCGGCTGTGGACCTATGTTCGTGACGACCGCCCCTTCGCCGGCGGTGCCTCGCCCGCCGTCCTGTTCCACTTCTCTGCCGATCGCGAGAAGACCCATCCCAACCGGCACCTCGCCGGATGGGCCGGCGTCCTGCAGGCCGATGCCGGAGCCTGCCCTCGGGCCGGCCACAGGCCGGACCCGGGGGGAGGCTACAACGATCTCTACCGGGCGGGCCGCGAGCCAGCACCCGTGACCAGCGCCTTGTGCTGGAGCCACGCCCGACGGAAGTTCCCCCGGGTCTGGCCTCCGGCCAGCCCGAGGACATGCTTCGAATTGGCCGACGTCGCCGATGCCGTGCGCAAGGGCAAGGCCGCCGATGCGATATCGCCGGTCGCGCTGAAGGCCGTCGAGCGGATCGACGCGCTCTTCGCGATCGAGCGCGACCTCAACGGTCTCTCCGCCGATTCCCGACGCGAGGCCAGACAGGAGCTGTCGCACCCGCTCGTCGAGGAACTCCACGCCTGGTTCCGCAGCGAGCGGGCGCAGATGTCCCGGCACAATCCGGTTGCCAAGGCGATCGACTACATGGTCGAGAAGGATGGCCGCTGGGACGCCTTCACACGGTTCCTGCACAATGGTCGGGTCTGTTTGACGAACAATGCCGCCGAGCGGGCCCTGCGCGGTATCGCCCTGGGAAGAAAGGCATGGCTCTTCGCCGGCTCGCAACGCTGCGGCGAGCGCGCGGCCTTCATGGTCCCACTGATCGTCACCGCCAAGCTCAACGACATCGACCCGCAGGCATGGCTCGCCGACGTACTCGGCCGCATGCCGAACCTGCCCATGTCGCGTCTGCCGGAACTGCTCCCGTGGAACTGGGCGGCCGGGCGCAAGCGGGAGCCGAAAGCCGCCTGATGGCTCGCGACACCACCTTTTGCAGTCTCGCACACGCGGCAACGATGATCGGCGAGAACCGGGAGCTGCTCGAGGTCGTCGCCGCCAATCCCGACGACATCGACTACGGCGAGATGATCCATATCATCGACGGGTCCGAGGAAGCCATCACCGCGTTCACCGCGCGCGGCATCGAGAGTCTTCAGGAGTTGCTCCCTGTCAATCGGCGCGCAAAGTTGACCCCGGATCGGCGTCCAATATTGACCCCCTCGTAGTGCGCGACGGTGAGCGCCCGACCGGGTGGAGCTGGTCTGGGTTGCGCAGCCCGGTCGGGCGTGTCGGAGAGGCTTTCCGGCTTTAGCTTTGAGTGCGGTTCTTGAAGCGCCAGGATTCGTTGCCGGTCTCGATGATCTCGCAGTGGTGGGTGAGGCGGTCGAGCAGAGCGGTGGTCATCTTGGCGTCGCCAAAGACGGCAGGCCATTCCCCGAAGGCGAGGTTGGTGGTCACGATGATGGAGGTCCGCTCGTAGAGCCGGCTGATCAGGTGGAAGAGGAGCTGGCCGCCCGCCTGGGCGAAGGGGAGATAGCCGAGTTCGTCGAGCACAACGAAGTCGAGCCGGGTGAGGTAGTCGGCGATGCGTCCCTGCTTGCCGGAGCGGTGCTCGGTCTCCAGCCGGTTGACCAGATCGACGACGTTGAAGAAGCGGCCGCGGGCGCCACTGCGTATGAGGGCGCGGGCGATCGCGATGGCCAGATGCGACTTGCCCGTGCCGGTGCCGCCGATGAGCACGGCGTTGCGCTGGTCGGCGACGAAGGCGCCGGTGGCGAGGTCGCGCACGAGCGTCTCGTTGACGGGCGTGCCGGCGAAGTCGAAGTCGTCGATGTCCTTGGCCAGCGGCAGCTTGGCGACGGTGAGCTGGTACTTGATGGAGCGCGCCTGCTTCTCGGCGATCTCGACCGACAGCAGATCGCCGACGACCCTCGGCGGCTCGTGCTGACGCTTGATGGCGGTCGTCATGATCTCATCGTAGGCGCTGCGCATGCCGTAGAGCTTCAGCGTTCCCATCAGGTCCAGAACCTGGGTGCGTTCCATCAGCTTGCCCTCCTGAGGCTGTCGTAACGGGCGCAGTCGGCCTGCGGCTCGATCGCCAAGCGCAGCGCGTCGGGTGTGAGGATGGTCACGGCCGGCGCCGGATCGCGCCGGCGGGCCAGGATGTTGAGAATGACGGCGGACGAGCAGACGTTCTCGGCAAGCGCCTGCTGGCAGGCGATCTCGACGGCATCGAGCCCATCCGACAGCACCGCCGTCAGGATCGACACCATCTGCCGGTCGCCGTCGTCGGCAGCCTTCAGCCGGCGCCTGACCCGCTCCATCGCCGATGGCAGTTCCCAGCCCTGGAACGGCGCACCGTTGCGCAGCGCGCCGGGCTTGCGCGCCAGCACAGGGACGTAGTGCCACGGATCGTAGACCGTCTGGTTGCGACCGAACGAACGGGCATGCTCGCCCACGATCGTGCCGTCCTGGCGCACGACGATGCGATCGGCATAGGCCTGGATCTCGACTGGGCGGCCGACTGCGGTCGAGAGCACCGAGTATTTGTTGTTGTCGAACCGCACGGTGCAGGTCTTCGTGACCGAGGCGGGAACCGTGTGGAAGCCGTCGAAACGGCCGCGATACTCGACCAGCTTGCCGCGCTCCTCCTCGAACACGTCCCAGATGGTGCGCTCCGGCTGGTCGACATGGCGATGGGCCTTGGCGTAGGCCACGCACTTGTCGAGCAACCAGGCGTTCAGCTCCTCGTAGCTCCTGAAGCGCAGCCGAGGCGTGAAGAAGCGCTCCCTCACCAGGCCAACTTGGTTCTCGACCTGCCCCTTCTCCCAGCCCGAGGCCGGCGTGCAGGCAACCGGCTGGACCAGATAGTGGCTGCACATCTGCAGGAAGCGACGGTTGTACTGCCGCTCCTTGCCGACGAAGACCGTCTCCACCGCCGTCTTCATGTTGTCGTAGATGCCGCGCGTGCAGGCGCCGCCGAAGAAGGCGAAGGCCCGGTCGTGGGCGTCGAACACCATCTCCTGCGTCTCGCGCGGATAGGCCCGCACGAACATCATGCGGCTGTGGCAGAGCCGGACGTGGGCGACCTTCACGGTCACCGTCACGCCGGCGAGCAGGACGATCTCGTGGCTCCAGTCGAACTGGTAGGCTTCGCCCGGCGCGAAGAGCAGCGGCACGTAGGCCTCGGCCGTCGCCGATCCTCTCGTCTTCGCCCAGCTCTTCGCATACCGGCGCACCGCGTCGTAGCCGCCCTCATAACCAAGCGCGCGCAGTTCCTCATAGATCCGGATCAGCGTCAGTTGCTCGCGCGCCGCCTTGCCGAGATTGCCGTTCAGGAGCCCGTCGAGCTGATCCTTCCACGGTCCGATCTTCGGCTTCGGTTGCAGCTCGCGCTCGTAGGAGAACGAGGTCTCGTCGGACCTGAGGATCTTGCGGACCGTGTTGCGCGACACGTGCAGCTCGCGGCAGATCCGCTTGAGCGACCACCCCTGCACATGAAAGGCATGGCCTGCTGCCGGTTTTTCGGACACGAGGTTAAGCTAACATAGCTTGTTCCTCGAACTCGACGGGGCTCAGGTATCCCAGTGTCGAGTGCCGTCGCCGAGGGTTGTAGAAGCGCTCGATGTAGTCGAACACGTCGGCCCTGGCGTCATCTCTCGTCCTGTAGACCTTGCGTGCCGTGCGCTCGGTTTTCAGCGACGAGAAGAAGCTTTCCATCGCAGCATTGTCCCAGACGTTACCCGACCGGCTCATCGAACACGTGATGCCGTGGTCGGCCATCAGGCGCTGGAACTGCTCGCTGGTGTATTGCGATCCCTGGTCGGAGTGGTGCAGCAGGCTGTCCGGCTTGCCTCGGCGCCAGATCGCCATGATGAGGGCGTCTGTGACGAGCTGCGCCGTCATCTCCGCCTTCATCGCCCAGCCGACGACGCGCCGAGAGAAGAGGTCGACGACGGCGGCAACGTAGAGCCATCCTTCGGCGGTCCAGATGTAGGTGAAGTCGGCTACCCACTTCTGGTTCGGCGCCGACGCTTCGAAGGCGCGGTCGAGGAGGTTGCCGGACACTGTTGCTCGCTCGCCGGTGTCCTTTGGCAACCCACGGCGCCGCGGCCGGGCACGCAACCCGTTCTCCCGCATGAGCCGCTCGACACGATGAAGGCCACAGGAAAGACCCTCGGCCAGAACGTCGCGCCAGACCCGCCGGGCGCCATAGGTGCGGTCGCTGTTCTTGAAGCTGCGGTCGATCCGGGAGATGAGAACCTCATCGTCCCGAGCGCGAGCGCTGGGGCTGCGTTTGAGCCAGGCATGGAAGCCCGAGCGGGAGACATCCAGCGCCTCGCACAGCCATGCCACCGGCCAGACGTTCCGGTGCTTCGCGATGAAAGCGAACCTCATGTCACTTCCCTCGCGAAGTAGGCTGCGGCCTTTTTTAGGATGTCGCGCTCCGCCTTCAGCTTCGCCACTTCCTTGCGCAGCCGGTCAATCTCCTGCTGCTCCGGCTTCATCTGCCCATGGCCGGGAAAGGCATGCTGCGGATCGGTCGACAGCTCGCGCACCCATTTGCGCAACACATTCTCATGGAGATCCAGATCGCGGGCAGCCTGGGCAACAGCAACGCCCCGATCCCTCACCAGCCTAACCGCCTCGAGCTTGAACTCGCGGCTGAACTTCCTTCGTTGCATTCCCACTCTCCAGTTCCGTTAAACACCTTATCTCGGTGTCCACGAAACCGGCAGCAGGCCAGCACGCCGAACCCGGGCAATCGTGTCCACTGTCTTCATCCCCTCTCCACCCGCTCGCCAAAACGAACGGATGGTCGCAGATCGACTTCACGAGGGGGGTCAAAATTGGACGCCGATCCTCCCGTCTAGGGGGTCAAAATTGCATGCCGATTCACATGCTCCAGGACGTCCGCTCCTGGCCCGGCGGCATCCGGCAGTTCCTCGTCGATCAGGAATGCAACGCGGACACGATCGTGCGCATCGTAGCCGACGAGCAGAAAAGCTGATCTCCTGCGGCCCACACCGGAGGGATACGGCTGCTCTGCCCGTGGCGTCGGGGCTGTTGCCGTGCTGTCAGACAACAAAAAACCCCCGGGCGATTTGCCGCGGGGGTTTTGTCTCTGGTTGCGGGGGCAGGATTTGAACCTGCGACCTTCAGGTTATGAGCCTGACGAGCTACCGGGCTGCTCCACCCCGCGTCAGGGTGTTGGCGGGGGTTCCGCCGTGTTGTTTCGCCGGGGTCCGGTCGGTCCTGGCGTGTCCGGCGGGGTTGCGCCGGGGTATCGTCGTCGTGCCCTTGCGGGCGGTTGCGGCGGGGAGCGCCGCGAGGCCGTTAACGGAGAACGCCGGCCGTGCGGGAATGCAGGGCCGGCAGCTTTCCGGCGGGGCCGGACATGGTGTCGAGAAGCTTTCGATTGTGCGTTTTGTAGACCTGGCAGCGACCTACTCTCCCGCGTCTTGAGACGAAGTACCATCAGCGCTGGGGCGTTTCACGGCCGTGTTCGGAATGGGAACGGGTGCAGCCACCCCGCCATAACCACCAGGTCGACGAAGCGCACAATCATTGATCGAGAAGCTGGGAGGGGGAGTGGCGAATAGCGAGTGGCGAATGGGGTTGAGACCCCGAACGCCGCCGTGCTTTCTGTTATCCTCGTCTTTTCCGCGCAAGCCATCATGGCTGACCGGCTTTTCGGGCGCAGCCCGAGCACGCGACTTGCGTGCCGCCGGTCGTCCGGCGCCCTCGCGGAGGGCCAGCAGCCGAAGGCTGCGGTACGGCCCGCGAGGGCCAGGGAACCATCCCACCGCTTTGCGATGGGCATGGAGAATGAGAATGATCAAGCCGATCGAGCTATTAGTACCGGTAAGCTTCATGCGTTGCCGCACTTCCACACCCGGCCTATCAACGTGGTCGTCTTCCACGGCTCTGATAGGGAATACTCGTTTTGAGGCTGGTTTCCCGCTTAGATGCCTTCAGCGGTTATCCATTCCACACATAGCTACCCTGCAATGCGGCTGGCGCCACAACAGGTCCACCAGAGGTGTGTCCATCCCGGTCCTCTCGTACTAGGGACAGATCCTCTCAATATTCCTACACCCACGGCAGATAGGGACCGAACTGTCTCACGACGTTCTGAACCCAACTCACGTACCGCTTTAAATGGCGAACAGCCATACCCTTGGGACCTGCTCCAGCCCCAGGATGCGATGAGTCGACATCGAGGTGCCAAACAACCCCGTCGATATGGACTCTTGGGGGTCATCAGCCTGTTATCCCCGGCGTACCTTTTATCCGTTGAGCGATGGCCCTTCCACGCGGGACCACCGGATCACTATGACCGACTTTCGTCTCTGCTCGACTTGTCTGTCTCGCAGTCAGGCAGGCTTATGCCATTGCACTCGACGACCGATTTCCGACCGGTCTGAGCCCACCATCGCGCGCCTCCGTTACTCTTTAGGAGGCGACCGCCCCAGTCAAACTACCCACCATACACTGTCCCGGACCCGGATGACGGGCCGCGGTTAGACATCCATGTCCACAAGGGTGGTATTTCAAGGGTGACTCCACGCAGGCTGGCGCCCGCGCTTCAAAGTCTACCACCTATCCTACACATGCGAACACGAATGCCAGTGTAAAGCTATAGTAAAGGTGCACGGGGTCTTTCCGTCTAACCGCAGGAACCCCGCATCTTCACGGGGAATTCAATTTCACTGAGTCTCTGCTGGAGACAGCGGGGAAGTCGTTACGCCATTCGTGCAGGTCGGAACTTACCCGACAAGGAATTTCGCTACCTTAGGACCGTTATAGTTACGGCCGCCGTTTACTGGGGCTTCGATTCAAAGCTTGCACCTCTCCTCTTAACCTTCCAGCACCGGGCAGGCGTCAGACCCTATACGTCGCCTTGCGGCTTCGCAGAGCCCTGTGTTTTTGATAAACAGTCGCTACCCCCTGGTCTGTGCCACCCCCCCACACTTGCGTGCGAAGGGGTCACGCTTCTTCCGAAGTTACGCGTGCAATTTGCCGAGTTCCTTCAGCAGAGTTCTCTCAAGCGCCTTGGTATGCTCTACCAGTCCACCTGTGTCGGTTTCGGGTACGGTCTATACGGAGGAGCTATTTCCCGGGACCGCTTCGCCGCCCATCCAATCCGATAAGGATGAACGACACACGCGATCCGTCACTACCTCCAGGCCCACGAATATTGACGTGGTTCCCATCGACTACGCCTTTCGGCCTCGCCTTAGGGGCCGGCTAACCCTGCTCAGATTAACTTTAAGCAGGAACCCTTGGACTTTCGGCGAGCGGGTCTCTCACCCGCTTTATCGTTACTCATGTCAGCATTCGCACTTCCGATACCTCCACCGGTCCTCACGGATCCGGCTTCATCAGCCTACGGAACGCTCCGCTACCGCTTGCAGCAAGCTGCAAACCCGAAGCTTCGGTGCATGGCTTTAGCCCCGTTACATTTTCGGCGCAAAGACCCTTATTTAGACCAGTGAGCTGTTACGCTTTCTTTAAATGATGGCTGCTTCTAAGCCAACATCCTGGTTGTTTTGGGATCCTCACATCCTTTCCCACTTAGCCATGACTTGGGGACCTTAGCTGTCGGTCAGGGTTGTTTCCCTCTTCACGACGGACGTTAGCACCCGCCGTGTGTCTGCCGACTAGTACTCCCGGGTATTCGGAGTTTGGTTAGGTTTGGTAAATCGGTGAGATCCCCTAGCCCATCCAGTGCTCTACCCCCCGGGGTATTCGGTCGACGCTCTACCTAAATAGATTTCGCGGAGAACCAGCTATCTCCGAGTTTGATTGGCCTTTCACCCCTAGCCACAAGTCATCCCGATCTATTGCAACAGATATGGGTTCGGTCCTCCAGTACGTGTTACCGTACCTTCAACCTGCTCATGGCTAGATCACTCGGTTTCGGGTCTAATGCGACGAACTGAACGCCCTGTTCAGACTCGGTTTCCCTGCGCCTCCACCTACCGGCTTAAGCTTGCTCGTCACACTAAGTCGCTGACCCATTATACAAAAGGTACGTGGTCACCATTGCAGGCTCCCACTGTTTGTAGGCAATCGGTTTCAGGTACTCTTTCACTCCCCTCGTCGGGGTGCTTTTCACCTTTCCCTCACGGTACTGGTTCGCTATCGGTCATGCACGAGTACTTAGGCTTGGAGCGTGGTCGCCCCATGTTCAGACAGGATTTCACGTGTCCCGCCTTACTCGAGGACGATCGTTCGCATTACGTGTACGGGGCTGTCACCCGCTGCGGCCGCACTTTCCAGAGCGTTCCACTTGTCTCACGATCGTCACTGGCCTGGTCCGCGTTCGCTCGCCACTACTTGCGGAGTCTCGGTTGATGTCCTTTCCTACGGGTACTTAGATGTTTCAGTTCCCCGCGTTCGCTTCTTGTCCCTATGTATTCGAAGACAAGATACCTGATTGCGATACTTGGTAATCAAAGCCGTCCAGAACCCACGCCCAACGAACCGAAGGTTCGCAAGGCCGACCGGCCGTCGCACCACATGGTGCGCGCCGGCGCAGGGCCAGTCCGCCAGAGGCGGACGATACGGCCCGTGAGCCAAAACGGCTTTGACTTACCAAGTATCTCAGGTGGGTTGCCCCATTCGGAAATCGTCGGATCAAAGGGTATTCGCACCTCCCCGACGCTTATCGCAGCGTATCACGTCCTTCATCGCCTGTGCATGCCAAGGCATCCACCAATTGCCCTTAAGACACTTGATCATTCTCATTGCCAATGCCCATCATTTCGCGAATGGCGAATGGTCGACAGCGAATAGAACCCTATTCGCAACTCGCCACTCCCTATTCGCGCGATGCGCCTGGCAGAAAAGACCAGCTTCTCGAGATCTGTCCGATGGCCGCGGTCAGGCAGGCCAATCAGGTGCCGGAGATTGAGCGTCTCTCGGCGACGAACCACGGGATCGCTCCCGCGGAACTCGAACAAATCTTCTCTTCACGATGTCATGCAGAACAGGCAGAAG
>NZ_CP061080.1:0-155000 GCF_014495845.1 Aquibium microcysteis | reverse complement strand
GCGCCTCTCCCCTGCCCTCATCGCCATTGCGGCGCTGGTCTACGTCTTCCTGGTCGGACCGCTCATCATCGTGATCGGCGCCTCGCTCAGCGACACGACCTACCTGACCTTCCCGCCGCAGGGCCTGTCGCTGCGCTGGTTCGAGAACATCTTTGAGATCACCGCCTTCCGGCGCACCATCGTCACCAGCCTGCAGCTGGCCTTCCTGTCGACGGGGCTCGCGCTGCTGATCGGCATTCCGGCGGCCTATGCGCTGAACCGCTACCGCATCCAGCTGCCGTCCTGGCTGTCGACGGTCTTCGTGCTGCCGATCCTGGTGCCGGAGATCGTGCTCGGCTTCTCGCTCCTGAAATCGGTCGCCGTCGGCGCCTCGGTCCCGATCTTCGTGTCGCTGCTGATCGGCCACACCCTGCTCGTGCTGCCCTATTGCGTGCGGGTGATCTCGGCCAGCCTCGCCTCCTTCGACTTCTCCATCGAGGAGGCGGCGATCAGCCTCGGCAGCCCGCCCGCGAGGACCTTCTTCACCATCGTGCTGCCCAACGTCCGGGCCGGCGTGATCGCGGCCTTCATCCTGGCCTTCATCACCTCGATCAACGACGTCTCGACGTCGCTGTTCCTCACCGGCCCGGGCATCTCGACCCTGCCGATCCAGATCCTCGCCCATGTCGAGCAGTTCTTCGACCCCACCATCGCGTCGGTGTCGGTGCTCCTGATGTTCCTCACCGTCGCCGTCATGGCGATCGTGGAGCGCACGCTCGGCCTCACCTTCCTCGCCAAGTGACCGGCCAGACGAATGATCATCGCATGACCCAGGCTCTCGACATCTCCGACCTCACCGCGCACTACGGCTCGACGAAGGTGCTGGAGGACCTCTCGCTCTCGGTCGGCGCGGGCGAGCTCGTCTCGCTGCTCGGCGCGTCGGGCTGCGGCAAGACGACGACGCTGCGCCTCATCGCGGGTTTCCTCGAGCCGACGAAGGGCACGATCCGGCTCGGCGGGCGCGACCTGACGCGGCTGCCCGCCCACAGGCGCGACATCGGTCTGGTCTTTCAGAACTACGCGCTGTTTCCGCATCTCTCCGTGCTCGACAACGTCGCCTTCGGCCTCAAGCAGCGCGGGGTCGCTTCCGCCGACCGCGAGAGGCGCGCGAAGGCGATGCTCGACCGCGTCGGCCTGTCGCCGCTCGCCGACCGGCTGCCCGGCGCACTGTCGGGCGGGCAGAAGCAGCGCGTGGCACTCGCCCGCGCGCTGGTCATCGAGCCGCCGCTCCTGATGTTCGACGAGCCGCTGTCGAACCTCGACGCCAAGCTGCGCGTCGACATGCGCGTCGAGATCCGCCAGCTGCAGCGCGCCAACGGCACGACCTCGGTCTACGTCACGCACGACCAGGAGGAGGCCTTCTCGATCTCCGACCGGGTGGCGATCATGAATGCCGGACGCATCATGCAGTTCGATACGCCGGAGGTGCTCTACCAGCGCCCGGCCAATGCCTTCGTGGCCCGCTTCGTCGGCTTCGAGAACCTCATTCCCATGCGCGCGGTCGCCCGCGACGGCGACAGCGTCACGGCGGAGGCGGCCGGCGGCGCGCGGCTCAGCCTGTCGCAGGAGCGGTTCGGCGCCATTCCCGACGCCTTCACCCTGGCCACCCGCCCGGACGGGCTGGCCGTGACGTCCGGCCCGGGCAGCGAAGGCATTCCGGCGACGCTGGGGCTCAGGACCTATCTCGGCCGCGCCTACCAGTACCAGTGCGAGACGGCGGCGGGGCATCTCGTCGCCAACGGCGCGCTGTCGACCCCGCTGGAACCGGGCAGCACGGCGCGGCTGGTGCCGGTGCCCGACCAGTGCTGCGTGCTGCGGGAGGCGTAGGGCGGTGAGGATCGTACTGGAAGCAATCGTTCCTTCGCGCACCCCTCTGTCCTGCCGGACATCTCCCCCACGAAGGGGGAGATCGGCTTTCGCGTCCGACCTCACCAATTTCCATCGGCGTAGAAGGAGCGCCGACGTTCAGGCTGCCGATCTCCCCCCTCGTGGGGGAGATGCCCGGCAGGGCAGAGGGGGGCGCCGTAGAGCACCAACTGACGCCTTCACCGGAGCCCACCTGTGACCCTCATCCTCGCCAACGCCACCCTCCTCCCCTGCACGCCCGACATGCCGGTGATCGAAAACGGCTGGGTGCGGGTCGACGGCACCACCATCACCGCCACCGGCAGCGGCCCCGCGCCGGTCGTCGACGGCGCCGCGATCATCGACTGCGGCGGCGACGTCGTCATGCCGGGCATGGTCAATCCGCACTGCCACATGGCGATGACGCTGTTTCGCGGCCTCGGCGAGGACGTCGACGACCGGCTCTACCGCTACGTCCTGCCGCTGGAGCGCAAGTTCGTCACCCGCGAGATGGTGCGCGCCGGCACGGCGCTGGCCGCGCTCGAACTGATCCAGGCCGGCGTCACCACGGTCGCCGACATGTACTATTTCGAGACCGAAGTCGGACGCGTCGTCGACAAGGCCGGCATCCGCGGCGTGGTCGGCCAGACCATCGCCGATTTCGACCCGCCGGACCACGCCGACATCGACGGCGGCTTCGCCCTCACCGAAGAACTGGTCGCCGAGTTCTCGGGCCACGACCGCGTGATCGCCTCGATCGCCCCGCACGCGCCCTATTCGACCGACATCGCCGTGATGAACCGGGTGTCGCGCTGGGCCGACGATCATCCCGGCGTGCCGGTGCAGATCCATCTCGCCGAGATGGATTCGGAGATGGACTGGTGCACGAAGCATCACGGCCTGCGCCCGGTCGAGGTTGTGGAGAAAGCGGGGCTGCTGCGCCCGGGCCTGATCTGCGCCCACTGCCTGCACGTGAATGCTTCCGACATCGAGAAGATGGCGCATGCCCGCGTATGCGTGGCGCACAATGCCCGCTCCAACGCCAAGGCCGGCCGCGGCATCGCACCGGTGGAGGCCATGCGCGCGGCCGGCATCCCGGTCGGTGTGGCGACCGACGGGCCGATGAGCGGCAACACGCTCGACCTGTTCTCGCAGTTCGGCCCCGTGTCGATGTTCCAGAAGCTCGCCGGCCACTCGCGCAAGCCGATGCCGGCGCTCGAGGTGATCCGCATGGCGACGATCGAGGGCGCGAAGGTGCTGGGGCTCGACGCGCGCATCGGCTCGCTGGAGCCCGGCAAGCAGGCCGATCTCGTTCGCATCGACCTGTCGGCCCCGCGCCTGCAGCCGATCTACGACATCTACGCCACGCTGGTCTTCGCGGGCATGCCCGCCGACGTGTCCGACGTCATGGTGGCGGGACGCTGGGTGATGCGGGATCGGGACGTCGCGACGCTCGAGCGCCGCAAGGTGCTGCGCGACGCGCTGCAGGTCGCCTCGCATTTCAAGGCGGAGATGGTTCGCATCGACGCCGCCGGCTGACCTCCTGGCCCATCCAGGGACCGGGTTCGACATCTTGACCGGGCAGCGGCGACCGGCCATCCCGAACGACATCGAAAAAAGGAGGCGCACCATGCCAAAGACCGACCCGTCCCGCCTGGACGCCGTGCTCGCCGACGTCGACGCGCATATCGAGGGCAGCGTCGCGCGGCTCTGCGACCTGATCCGCATCCCGTCGATCTCGACCGATCCGGCCTATGCGGCCGACTGCCGGCGCACCGCGGAGTGGCTGGCCGCCGATCTGGGAAGCCTCGGCTTCGACGCCTCGGTCCGCGACACGCCCGGTCATCCGATGGTGGTGGGCCACCACCGGAGCGGCGCAGGCCCCCACGTGCTGTTCTACGGCCATTACGACGTGCAGCCGGTCGATCCGGTGGCGCTGTGGAACTCGCCGCCCTTCGAGCCGACGCTGGTGCCGCAGCCGAACGGGGACACCTGGATCGTCGCCCGCGGCGCCTCCGACGACAAGGGCCAGCTGATGACCTTCGTCGAAGCCTGCCGCGCCTGGAAGGCGGTCACCGGGTCGCTGCCGATCCGCGTCTCGGTAATGTTCGAGGGCGAGGAGGAATCGGGCAGCGCCAGCCTGCCCGGCTTCCTCGATCGGGCGGCGGACGAGCTGAAGGCCGACGTGATGCTCGTCTGCGACACCGACATGTGGGACGACACCACGCCTGCCATCACCACCATGCTGCGCGGCATCGTGCAGGAGGAACTGACGATCCGCTGCGCCAACCGCGACCTGCATTCGGGCATGTTCGGCAATGCCGCGCGCAACCCGCTGCAGCTTCTCTCCGACATCGTCGCCAGCCTGCGGACGCCGGATGGCGGGGTGGCGATCGAAGGCTTCTACGACGGCGTCACCGAGCTTCCGGCCGAAATCGCCGAACGCTGGCGGCGCCTGCCCTTCGACGAGGCGGCGTTCCTGAAGAATGTCGGGCTCGACATACCGGCCGGCGAAGCGGGTCGCTCGGTGCTGGAACAGGTCTGGGCGCGGCCGTCCTGCGAGATCAACGGCATGTGGGGCGGCTACACCGGCGAGGGCTTCAAGACGGTCATCCCGGCCGAGGCCAGCGCCAAGATCTCCTTCCGGCTCGTCGCCGGACAGGACCCGGAGGCCATTTCGGCCGCCTTCCGCCGCCACGTCGAGGCCCGGCTGCCGGCCGACTGCAGCGTGACGTTCAAGCGGTACGGGGCGAGTGCCGCGACCGTCATGCCGATCGACAGCGCCTATCTGCAGCGCTCGCTGCAGGCGCTGTCGGAGGAATGGGACTGCGAGGCGGCGGTGGCGGGCACCGGCGGGTCGATCCCGATCGCCACGGTCTTCAAGGACCGGCTCGGCATGGATTCCATCTTCGTCGGCTTCGCCAAGTTCGACAACCGGATCCACAGCCCGAACGAGAAATACGACCTGTCGAGCTTCCACAAGGGGATCCGCTCCTGGGTGCGTATCCTCGCGGCCCTGGCGGAAGCGACGTGAGTTCTCGCGCCGTCATCATCGACACCGACCCGGGGATCGACGACGCTGTCGCAATTCTGGCGGCGCTGGCATCGCCGGAGTTCGACGTCCTCGGCATCACGACGGTGGCCGGCAACATCGGCATCGCCACCACCACCCGCAACGCCGGACGGATCCTGGCGCTCGCCGGGCGCGGCGCCGTGCCGGTGATCGCCGGAGCTGCCGGACCGCTGGCGCGCAAGGGCTTCGACGTCGCCGAAATCCACGGCAATGACGGGCTGGGCGGCGTCGGCTTCCCGGAACCGTCGGCCCCGCCGCGGTCCGGGCACGCCGCAATCTGGCTTGCCGACACGCTGATGGCGCAGCCGGCCGGCAGCGTCGACCTCCTGGCGCTCGGGCCGCTGACCAACATCGCCGCGCTTCTGGCCGGCAATCCGGAAGCGGCGCGGCGGATCGGCCGGATCATCGCCATGGGCGGCGCCATCCGCGAGCCCGGCAACATCGGTCCGCGCTCCGAATTCAACCTGGCGGCCGACCCGGAAGCCGCCGAAGCGGTGCTCGGCGCCGGACTGCCGCTGACCCTGATCCCCCTCGACGTGACGCGCAGGGTGCGGGCCGACCGGGCCACCGTCGAGCATCTGCGCGCGGCAGGGACGGCAGCGTCGCGCGCATCCGCCGATCTGATCGCCGCCTATTTCCAGACGACGGCGGGCGGCGAGAGCCGGCCGCTGCACGACCCCTGCGTGATGCTCTTCGCGATGGCGCCGCAGCTCTTCGGCTGCGAGGCGATGGCGCTGACGGTGGACTGCGGACAGTCCCGCGATGCCGGAAGCCTCGCGCCGGCCGACGACGGGCGTCCGCCCGTCTCGGTCGCGCTCACGGTGGAGGGCGGCGCCGCTCTGTCGCTTCTGACCGAGCGGCTCACGCGGCGCTGATCCTCACGGCGCGTCGGCTGCGAGTTCCTGCTCGACGAGCGCGGTCCAGAACCGGACCCCCGTCGGGATCGCGGCGTCGTTGAAATCGTAGCGGCTGTTGTGATGCAGCGCGCCATCCTCGGCCGGGCCGTTGCCGAGCCAGACGTAGCAGCCTGGCACGTGGCCGGAAAACACGGCGAAGTCGTCGCCTGCCGTCGAAGGCGGGAAGCTGGTGCGCACGGTGGCGGCGGCGGACCGTGCCGCGCCGAGCGCGCGGCGGGTGGCGTCCGGATCGTTGATCACCGGCGGGATCTGGCGCAGGTAGCGGTAGTCGCAAGCGATGCCGTACATGGCGGCCGTTCCCTCGGCCAGCCTGCCGATCTCGGCCTCCACCTGCTCCCTCACCTGCGCCGAATAGGCGCGGGCGGTGCCGCCGATCGCAACTTCGTCGGGGATGACGTTCAGCGCGGCGAAGTCACCCGCCTGCAGCGCGCAGGCGCTGACGACGGCAGGCTGCAGCGGATCGACCCGGCGCGCGACGATCGTGTGCAGGGCGGTGAGGAACTGGCCCGCCGCGGTGACGGCATCGCGGCCGAGATGCGGTTTGGCGCCATGGGTCCCCTCGCCGCGGAACGTCACGCGCCAGCGGTCGGAGGACGCGAGCTGCGGCCCCTCGACGACGGCGATCTCGTCGACGGCGAGTCCCGGCATGTTGTGCAGCCCGTAGACGGCATCGACGGGAAAGCGCTCGAAGAAGCCGTCCGCCACCATCGCCTGCGCGCCGCCGCGGCCTTCCTCGGCCGGCTGGAAGACGAAGTGGACCGTGCCCGAGAAGCTGCGCGACCGGGCGAGCGCGCGGGCGGCGCCGAGCAGCATCACCGTATGTCCGTCATGGCCGCAGGCATGCATACGGCCGTCGACGGTCGAGCGATGCGGCCGGTCGGCCGCCGTCTCGCGCATGGCGAGCGCATCCATGTCGGCGCGCAGCGCAATCCGCCGGTGGCCGTTGCCGGCCTGCAGCGTCCCGACGAGGCCGGTGCCGCCGAGGCCCGCCGTCACCGCGATGCCCGCTTCCTCGAGACGTTCGCGGACGATGCGGCTGGTCCGCTCCTCCTCGAAGCCGAGTTCGGGATGGGCATGCAGGTCACGGCGCAGTCCGGCGAGCAAATCGATATCGTCGATGTGGTCATCCGCACGCGCCATCACTACACTCCGCCTGCCGGGCTGCGCCGGCTTCATCCACCTGTCGTCCAACGCTGTTTTCTAGCAGAAAGGCTGGTCGTGTCACTCGCGCCCCATGAGTTCTGGCAGGTCGTCCACCCGCCCGCGACCTTCGCGCAGGACCCTGCCGGCGGCTACCGCGACCTCTTCCCGGCCGAATTGCCGGACGGCCGTCAGATCGCGCTTCCGATCCGCGTCCTGCCAGGCGACGGTTCGCGGGCCGTCGCATCCCTCATCGTCAACCAGGCGAGCTTCGCCGTGGAGGATGCGCTGGCCGATGCGATGACGCAGGCGCTGCAGCCGCTCGGCGCCGAAATGGTGATCGGCGTGCCGACGCTCGGGCTGCCGCTCGCCAATGCGGTGGCGCGAAGGCTCGGGCATTCCCGCATGGTCGCTCTCGGGACCTCGCGCAAGTTCTGGTACGACGAGGGCCTGTCGGCGCCGATGTCGTCGATCACGAGCCCGGAACAGGTGAAGCGCCTCTACCTCGACCCGCGGATGCTGCCGCTACTGCGCGACAGGCGCGTGGCGGTGGTCGACGACGTGATCAGTTCCGGCGCGTCGATGCGGGCGGTGCTTTCGCTTCTGTCGAAGGCCGACATCGAACCCGTCGCGCTCGTCTTCGCCATGCTGCAGACGCAGCGCTGGTGGGCCTCTCTCGATGCGATCGACCCGTCGCTTCCGGGCAAGGTGCATGGCGCAATGCGCAGCCCGCTTCTGCAGCGGCGGGAGGACGGCGGCTGGTCGCCGCTCTGCTGAGGTCCTTCTCCGGCCGGTTGGATATCTGTCCCCGTCCCGAAAAGAGAAAAGCCGGGACGCGCCCGGCCTTTCGCAGACGTCTGGGGCAGATCAGGCGTTGACGGCGTCCTTGAGGCCCTTGCCGGCCGAGAACTTCGGCACGTTGCGGGCGGGAATCTGGACCGGCTCGCCCGTCTGAGGATTGCGGCCCGTCGAGGCCTCACGCTTGGCCACTTCGAAATTGCCGAAGCCCACCAGGCGAACGTCGCCGCCGCTCTTGAGCTCGTTGGTGATGACCGAAAACACGGCCTCCACCGCCGACTGCGCGTCCGACTTCGACAGCTTGGCTGCCTCCGCCACGGCCGATACGAGTTCGTTCTTGTTCATGAAAACCTCATTTTATTATCTTGACCGCATTGTCTGCGACTCGACGGCCGCGCGGCGACTTTATTGAGAACATGTGCAGCAACCAAGTCTGAAAAGCCCCGGAACCGCGCAATTCCGCGGTTTTTTGGGGTCCGGAACGCAGAAAGGCCGGACTTTCGTCCGGCCTTTCGCGTTTTTCGGTTCGAGGAGCGCCTCAGTGCGCCATCGTGGCGGATGCGGCATCCTCGCCGGCCGCCTTCTTGGCGGGCTCGACCGGCTCCACCCATTCGATCGCCTCGGGCATGCGCTGGAGGGCATGCTGGAGCACCTCGCCGACGCGGCTGACCGGAATGATCTCCATCCCGCTCTTCACGTTGTCGGGGATGTCGGCAAGGTCCTTGGCGTTCTCCTCGGGGATCAGCACCTTCTTGATGCCGCCGCGCAGCGCGGCGAGCAGCTTCTCCTTCAGGCCGCCGATCGGCAGGACGCGACCGCGCAGCGTGATCTCGCCCGTCATCGCCACGTCGGCGCGCACCGGAATGCCGGTCAGCACCGAGACGATGGCGGTGACCATGGCCACGCCGGCCGACGGGCCGTCCTTCGGCGTCGCCCCTTCCGGCACATGCACGTGGATGTCGCGCTTGTCGAACAGCGGCGGCTCGATGCCGAAGTCGATCGCCCGCGACCGGACATAGGACGCGGCAGCCGAGATGGACTCCTTCATCACGTCCTTCAGGTTGCCGGTGACGGTCATCTTGCCCTTGCCGGGCATCATGACGCCTTCGATCGTCAGCAATTCGCCGCCGACCTCCGTCCAGGCGAGACCCGTGACCACGCCGACCTGATCCTCGCCCTCGACCTGGCCGTAGCGGAAGCGCGGCACGCCGAGATAGTCGGACAGATTGTCCCTGGTGATGTCCACCGCGGGCTTCTTGGTCTTCAGGATCTCGGTCACGGCCTTGCGCGCAAGCTTCATCAGCTCACGCTCGAGGCTGCGCACGCCGGCTTCCCGGGTGTAGGTCTGGATCACCGCGCGGATCGCCTCGTCGGTGACCGAGAACTCCTTCGGCTGAAGCGCGTGGTCGCGCACCGCCTTGGGCAGCAGGTGCCGCTTGGCGATCTCGACCTTCTCGTCCTCGGTGTAGCCCGCAATGCGGATGATCTCCATGCGATCCATCAGCGCCGGCGGGATGTTCAGCGTGTTGGCGGTCGTCACGAACATGACGCTCGACAGGTCGTACTCGACCTCGAGGTAGTGGTCCATGAAGGTCGCGTTCTGCTCCGGGTCGAGCACCTCCAGCAGGGCGGACGACGGGTCGCCGCGAAAGTCCATGCCCATCTTGTCGATCTCGTCGAGCAGGAAGAGCGGATTCGACTTCTTCGCCTTCTTCATCGACTGGATGACCTTGCCGGGCATCGAACCGATATAGGTGCGGCGGTGACCGCGGATCTCGGCCTCGTCACGCACGCCGCCGAGCGCCATGCGCACGAACTCGCGGCCGGTCGCCTTGGCGATCGACTTGCCGAGCGAGGTCTTGCCGACGCCGGGAGGGCCGACGAGGCACAGGATCGGACCCTTCAGCTTCTTCTGGCGACTCTGCACGGCGAGGTACTCGACGATGCGGTCCTTGACCTTGTCGAGGCCGAAATGATCCGTGTCGAGCACGTCCTGGGCAAATCCCAGGTCCTGCTTGACCTTGGAATTCTTGCCCCACGGGATCGACAGCAGCCAGTCGAGATAGTTGCGCACCACCGTGGACTCCGCCGACATCGGCGACATCGAGCGCAGCTTCTTCAGCTCCGCATTCGCCTTCTCGCGCGCTTCCTTGGTGAGCTTGGTCTTCTTGATCCGCTCCTCGATCTCGGCGGCCTCGTCGCGGCCGTCCTCGCCCTCGCCGAGCTCCTTCTGGATCGCCTTCATCTGCTCGTTGAGGTAGTACTCGCGCTGGGTCTTCTCCATCTGGCGCTTGACGCGCGAGCGGATGCGCTTCTCGACCTGCAGCACGGAGATCTCGGCCTCCATGAAGCCCATCGCCTTCTCGAGCCGCTCCTTGACGGAGAGGGTGGCGAGCATCTCCTGCTTCTCGGGGATCTTGATGGCGAGATGCGAGGCGATGGTGTCGGCGAGCTTGGAGTAGTCGTCGATCTGTCCGACCGCACCCACGACCTCCGGGGAGATCTTCTTGTTCAGCTTGACGTAGTTCTCGAAATCCGAGACCACCGACCGGGCCAGCGCCTCGACCTCGACCTCCTCTTCGTCCGGCTCCGGCAGGATGGCCGCCCGCACCTCGTGGAAGTCCGCGCGGTCGGTGAAGGTGGCGATGCGCGCGCGCGCGGTTCCCTCCACCAGCACCTTCACGGTGCCGTCGGGAAGCTTGAGCAGCTGCAGCACGTTGGCGAGCGTGCCGATCTCGTAGATCGCATCCGGCTCCGGATCGTCGTCCGAGGCGTTCTTCTGGGTGGCGAGCAGGATCTGCTTGTCGGCACCCATGACCTCCTCGAGGGCCTTGATCGACTTCTCGCGACCGACGAAGAGCGGGACGATCATGTGCGGGAACACGACGATGTCGCGCAGCGGAAGAACCGCGTAGACGCTTGCGCCGGCCGTGCCTGTGGAGCGAGTGGTGTTGGACATCGATTTGCCTTTCACTTCGCGGCCGCCATGAGCCAACCGCGAATCTCATATTAACGGCTGCGGGCCGATCCGCCTATGCCCGCGAGGGTGTGGGAGGAAAGTAGCACGGAGCGGCCTGCCGCCTGATGAATCGTTAGTTGGAACTCCCGAACCGAAAGATCAAGGGCTGCCCCCGTCGACACCGCACGGGACCGCGGGTCCATGCCGCCGCGGCAGGCCCCAACGGAAAAAGGCGCCGGTGAGACGGCGCCTTTTTCCGATCCCGGAGCCATGGAAGGGGTCACGCCGTCGCGCTGGCCTTTTCCTTCTTGGGCTCGGCATAGATGTAGAGCGGTCGCGCCTTGCCGGTGACCACGTCGTCGGAGATGACCACTTCCTGGACGCCATCCAGCGCCGGCAGTTCGAACATGGTGTCGAGCAGGATCGCCTCCATGATCGACCGCAGGCCGCGGGCGCCGGTCTTGCGCTCGATGGCGCGCTTGGCGATCGCCGACAGCGCCGTCTCGTGGAAGGTCAGCTCCACGTTCTCCATCTCGAACATCCGCTGGTACTGCTTGACCAGCGCGTTCTTCGGCTCGGTCAGGATCTGGATCAGCGCCGGCTCGTCGAGATCCTCGAGGGTCGCCAGCACCGGCAGACGGCCAACGAATTCCGGGATCAGCCCGAACTTCAAGAGGTCCTCCGGCTCGACCTGGCGGAAGAGTTCGCCGGTGCGGCGATCCTCCGGCGAGGCGACGTTGGCGGCGAAGCCGATCGACGTCTTGCGGCCACGGTCGGAGATGATCCGGTCGAGGCCGGCAAAGGCGCCGCCGCAGATGAACAGGATGTTGGTGGTGTCCACCTGCAGGAACTCCTGCTGCGGGTGCTTGCGGCCGCCCTGCGGCGGCACGGAGGCCGTCGTGCCCTCCATGATCTTGAGCAGCGCCTGCTGGACACCCTCGCCCGACACGTCGCGGGTGATCGAGGGGTTGTCCGACTTGCGGCTGATCTTGTCGATCTCGTCGATGTAGACGATGCCGCGCTGCGCCCGCTCGACGTTGTAGTCGGCCGACTGGAGCAGCTTCAGGATGATGTTCTCGACGTCCTCGCCGACATAGCCGGCTTCGGTGAGCGTCGTCGCATCCGCCATCGTGAACGGCACGTCGATGATGCGGGCCAGCGTCTGGGCGAGCAGCGTCTTGCCGCAGCCCGTCGGGCCGATCAGCAGGATGTTCGACTTCGCCAGTTCGACGTCGTTGCTCTTCGAGGCGTGGGCCAGGCGCTTGTAGTGATTGTGCACCGCCACCGACAGCACGCGCTTGGCGTAGGGCTGGCCGATCACGTAGTCGTCGAGGACCTTCAGGATCTCCTGCGGGGTCGGCACGCCCTCGCGGGACTTCACCATCGAGGTCTTGTTCTCCTCGCGGATGATGTCCATGCAGAGCTCGACGCACTCGTCGCAGATGAAGACCGTCGGTCCGGCGATCAGCTTGCGCACCTCATGCTGGCTCTTGCCGCAGAAAGAGCAGTAGAGCGTGTTCTTGGAGTCGCCGCCGCCGCTGTTTCCGATTTTGCTCATGCCCTTCAGTCCTTTCAGTCCCTGCCGTCCGGTCGCCGGACCGTCCGGAGTGCCGCGTCGGTTCCCGCAGGTCGATGCGCCGCGCCCTGCTCCCGATGAAGGGGCCGGACGCCCGCGAGCGAAACACAAAACGCGGGGTGCCGCAATGATTCGCCCGTGTCGGTCGACGCTAGTCCCCCGAAACTCAACAGAGGCTTAACGTAGGATGCCGGCTTTCCCGTGGGAACACCCCTTTGTGACAGAAATGCCGCAGAATGCTTCAAAATTGCGGCACCGACCCAAAAGGGCTGTGGAAAGACGGCGTCACGCCGCGGAAGGACCCTCGAGGGCCTCACGGGTCGAGATGACCTTGTCGATCAGGCCGAAGGCGCGCGCCTCGTCCGACGTCATGAAATGGTCGCGGTCAAGGGTGCGCTCGATCGTCTCGTAGTCCTGGCCGGTGTGCTCGACATAGACCTCGTTGAGGCGGCGCTTCAGCTTGATGATGTCCAGCGCGTGGCGCTCGATGTCGGACGCCTGGCCGGAGAAGCCGCCCGAGGGCTGGTGCACCATGATGCGGGCGTTCGGCGTCGCGAAGCGCATGTCCTTGTGGCCCGAGCACAGGAGCAGAGAGCCCATCGAGGCGGCCTGGCCGATGCACAGGGTCGCGACCGCCGGCTTGATGAACTGCATGGTGTCGTAGATCGCCATGCCGCTCGTCACCACGCCGCCGGGCGAGTTGATGTAGAGCGAGATCTCCTTCTTCGGGTTCTCGGCCTCGAGGAAGAGAAGCTGGGCGCAGACCAGCGTCGCCATGCCGTCCTCGATCGGGCCCGTGATGAAGATGATGCGCTCCTTGAGCAGGCGCGAGAAGATGTCGTAGGCGCGCTCGCCGCGGTTCGTCTGCTCGACGACCATGGGCACGAGGTTCATCGCGGTTTCGACGGGATTTCGCATGGGTCGTTTCCTTCGTGGGATCGATTCGGGCGCATGAAACCGCAGAATCGGCAAGGGACAGGTCGGAGCTAGATAAGGTGGGGAATCGGGGCAGCGCAAGGGTTCGACACCCTCGGTCGGCCGAAACCGGCGAAATGGTTTACGCCGCCTCCGCCCGCAGCCACGAAACGAGGCCGGGAAGGTCGGGCGTCTCGACATGCGCCGCCACGCGGCGACCGACGGCGGCGCCGAACTTGTAGCCGTGTCCGGAGCAGGCCGAGACGACGAGGCAGCGGCCCCGCTCGGTGGCGAAGAACCGTTCGTCGGCCGTGAAGGTGTAGGCGCAGGTGACGACGGCCGCGACGCGGTACTCCCCGATCCGCACCATCGGCGGCGCGAACAGGTCGCGGATCGCCTCGCCCTCCCCCGCCGCAGGCTCGCGGTGCGCGTCCGCGTCGGCGGAGGCGAACTTGTGCAGGCCGGAGCCGAACTTCAGCCCGCCCTGCCCGGACGGCGGGATGATGTAGCCGTCGGTCTTCCCGCCGACGTCGAGGATCACCGGCGCCGCCTCCCATGCCGCCTTCAGGTCGGCCGGCGGATCGAGATAGACCACGGCGGTGCGATAGGTGGCGAGGTCGGAAGCGAGGTCCGGGAAGAGTTTCGTGACCCAGGCGCCGGCGGCGACGACGACGCGGTCTGCCGAAAGCCTTCGTCCGTCGGCCAGCGTCACGGCGCCGGCGTCCGCCTCCACCGCGGCCACGCGGCTCTCCTCGAGCAAGGTCGCGCCATTGGCCCTCAGCCACGCAGCGAGCCCCTCGGCGATGCGCCGGCAGTGCAGGGCGCCGCCTTCGGGCGAGACGTAGGCATAGCGCATGGACGCCGCGTCGAGGAACGGCCAGCGCGCGGCAGCATCGTCGGGAGACAGCAGTTCGAACGGAAACCCGCCCGCCTTCAGGCCTTCGAGATAGTCCTCGGCCTCGTCGCCCGGCTCGCGCGAGACGCAGAGGAAGCCGCGCGGATCGAGATGGCTCTCGCCGAGGTCTGCCCAGAGCTCGTCCCAGGCCGCGTAGGCTTCCGTGATCGCGCGGCCATAGCCGGTGGCCGAGGGGTAGGCGCGGCGGATGATGCGGTGATGGTCGCCGGAGGCCGCGAGCGGATTGGGGATCCTGCCTTGTTCGACCAGCGTCACGGCATGGCCGCGCCTGACCAGCGACCAGGCCGTGCAGAGGCCCGAGATGCCCGCGCCGACGACGATGACGTCCATTGTCCGTTCTCCAATCCGGGCCGGGTCCGCGATCGAAGCCGTAACGATCCCGCCGCGTCTTCCATTCCGACCCGTCTTGTGGTCCACCGGGCCGGCAGGGAACGAGGAGAGGATCGGCATGAGGCTTGCCGCCACCGCAGCCTTCACGCTCGCGATGACGCTTCTTTCGCAGCCTTCGGCGGCGAGGACAATATGCACGGTGCTCGCGCGGCCGGACACCGGAGCCGCCCTGTTTGCCGAAGGGGACTGCGACAGGCGTGCGACCCCCGCCTCGACGTTCAAGGTCGCTCTGGCGGTCATGGCCTACGATGCCGGCATTCTGACGGACGCGCGCTCGCCGGCCTGGCCCTACAGGGCGGGCTATGTCGACTGGGGCGGTGCGGCATGGCGGCAGACGACCGACCCGGCCGCGTGGATGAAGCACTCGGTGGTCTGGTACTCGCAGCAGATCGCGCTCCGCATGGGCGCCGATGAACTCGTTCGTTACGGGCGCGCCCTCTCCTACGGCAATGCCGACTTCTCGGGCGATCGGGGGCAGGACAACGGTCTCGAGCGCAGCTGGATCGCCTCGTCGCTGGAGATCTCGCCGAACGAACAGGTCGCCTTCCTGTCGCGCCTCGTCAGCCGGACGCTGCCGGTGTCGGCGGAAGCGATGGACAAGGCGGCGTCGATCGTGGAGCAGCGTGCGCTGCCGGACGGATGGATGTTGCACGGCAAGACCGGCGGGGCCTATCCCCGCCGCGCCGACGGCTCCTTCGACCGGTCGCGCGGCTGGGGCTGGTACGTGGGCTGGGCCGAACGCGACGGCCGCCGCGTCGTCTTCGCGCGCCTGGACCAGGACGAGACCGCAAGGAGGGGCTCGCCCGGCCTGCGCACCCGGGACGCATTCATCGCCGACTGGCCGCGGCTTTTCCGATCGATCGACTGAGAGGATGTGAGAGAATGCCCGTTTCCGCGCCGCTTGAGCCGAAAATCCCCAGGATTTCAGTGGTCATTCTTTCGCATCCTCGATCGATTCACGCGCTCTGAGGCATCGGAGGCACGACGATGGTTTCCCCGTCATTCTCGCTCGACCCGGATCTGAAGCGGCTGCGGCTGTCGCCGCGCGATCCCCTCTTCGTCCAGGACCCCTACCCGGCCTATGCCGCCGTCCAGGCCGTCTGCCCGACCTTCTTCTGGGAAGACTACGGCCTGTGGTGCCTCTCCGGCTACGAGGCGGTGAACCGGTTCCTGCGCGACCGCCGCTTCGGCCGCGAGAACCGCTGGGGGCCGCCGATGCTGGACGCCCCCGGTCGCGAGCATCTGGCCGATTTCGACGGCATCGAGCGCCACTCCCTGCTCGAACGCGAGCCGCCCGTCCACACGCGGCTGCGCGGCCTCGTCAACCGCGCCTTCGTCTCGCGCCAGATCGAGCGGCTGCGGCCGCGGGTGGAGGCGCTGGCGCACGGGCTCGTCGATGGCTTCGCGGCGGAGCGCCGGATCGATCTGCTGCCGGCCTTCGCGACGCCGATCCCGGTGACGGTCATCGCCGAGATGCTGGGCGTGCCCGTCGCCATGGGGCCGCAACTGGTCGACTGGTCGAACCGGATGGTGCGGATGTATACGCACCGCCCGTCCCGCACGGTCCAGGAGGACGCCAATGCGGCGGCGCGGGCGTTCGCGGACTATCTCCGGGACTATGTCGGCCGCCGCCGCGCCGCGCCCGGCGACGACCTGCTCAGCCTGCTGATCTCGGCCAGCGACGGCGGCGAGCGGCTGTCCGAGGACGAACTGATCACGTCGGTCATCCTGCTGCTCAACGCCGGCCACGAGGCCACCGTCCACCAGACGGGCAATGCGGTGAGGACGATCCTCGGAGAGGGCGGCGACCCGCGCCGCTTCTTCGGCGATCCGGCGGCCACGGAGGCGACGGTCGAGGAGTGCCTGCGCTTCGACGCGCCGCTGCACATGTTCACCCGCTTCGCCTACGAGACGGTCGAGATCGAGCCGGGCATCGTGCTGCAGCCCGGCGAGCAGGTGGCGCTGCTGCTCGGCGCCGCCAACACCGACCCCGACGCCTTCGTCGAACCGCGCCGCTTCGACCCGGGGCGCAGCGACCAGAAGAACGTCACCTTCGGCGCCGGCATCCATTTCTGCATCGGCGCACCGCTGGCGCGGCTGGAACTGCAGGTGGCGCTGAAGGTGCTGTTCGCCCGCCTGCCCGGCCTGCGCCTCGCCGAAACACCCGCCTACCGCGACGTCTACCATTTTCACGGGCTGGAACGTCTGGTGGTGGAATGGTGAGGCGGGGCGTTTGGCGTCCGCTCAGTCCGGGCTCAACGCAGCGACGACGGTCTCGATCGGCAGGAACAGCGTCCGGCTGTCGTCGGGGTACTCGATGAATTCGGCGCAGCGACGATAGAAGCGCCTGGCGGCATCGTCCTTCGCATGGACGAGCACGGCGCCGATGCCGATGCTCCGGGAGGCCAGGGCGATCCGCCGCAGCGCATCCGACAGGATATCGGTGCCGAGGCCTTTCCCGGCATGCGCCTTGTCGACCGCCAGACGCCCGATCACCGAAACCGGGATCGTATCGGGCGCATTGCGTCGAACCCTGCTGGGTGCCGCACCGCGCTCCACCGCTCCGGCCAAAATGCAGAAATAGCCCACGACGCGATTGCCCTCGCACACCACGTAGGTGCGCGAGAAGCGGCTTTCGTTCTTCAGCGCCCGGTGACGCAGCCAGTCGTTCAGCGCCGGCTCGCCGCAGTCGAATTCGGACGGATCATGGTCCGCCGTGAGAGGGACGGGAGCCGAAAGACCGTTCTCGCCGCCCCGCGATGCCTCGCCTATTTCTGCCATGCCGGCACGCGGCGCAGCAGCGACCGCAGCTTCGGCCCGGGTGCGGGCGGGTTGTCGAGGGCGTGCATGAAGGCGCCGTAGCGCTCGGGGTCCAGCACGAACAGCCGCTGGTCGAGCAGCACGTCGATCGCCTCCCGGCGGGCGGTTTCGACCATGAACTCGGTGCGGGTCTTGCCCAGCACAGCCGCCGCATCGTCGATGAGCTGGCGGGTGTTCGCCTCGATCCGCAGATTGATGCTCCCCTTCGTCTCGGTCGATCGCTCGGCGACCGCGACGTCGTCCAAAACAGGGCTTCGGGGAGAAGGCACGCGCGTCATGACAGGGATATGCAGTCGCGTATCCACATTGTCAATACGGTCGGCCGGCGTTCGCTCGGTCTAAGCTTTTCAGGCCGCGGCCATGCCTGTTGAACGCCGAACTGCCGGCCACCGCAACAACACGCGCTTTCGCGCTTGGAACGTCTGGTGGTGGAATGGTGAGGCGGGGCGACGCGCCACGAATGGCCAGCGCGAAGACGCTCAGGCCGCCCGCTTCTTCGACCGCCCGGTCATGCGGCCGCGCAGCAGCCCGGCCACGGAGATGTCCTCGTCGACGTCCGGCCAGTGCATGCCCTCGCCCGTTCCGATCAGGCGCCAGTTGGCGCGTTGCGCGGCTGAGGCATCGCGCAGGCGGGGAAACCATTCGAGCGGAACAGTCATTTCGCGGCCGTCGTCGAGGCTGACTTTCAGGGTCGTGTCCGACACGCTGACATCCACGACCTTCGCGGTGTCTTCAGTCGCCAAAATGTTCATCCCAAGCCTCCGGGAAGCGTTCGCGATACTCCATCACCAGCAGGCGCAATGCTCCAAGTTCGTGCGTTCGAAAGCGTCTTGCGGAGGCGAGCTCGACCGGGTCGAGCCAGAGTTTCGCGAGCTTGTCGCCATGCTCGACATGGATATGCGGCGGCTCGTCATCTTTGCGGCTGAAGAAGAAGAACCTGTAGCCGCCATCGCGCAGAACGGTCGGCACTGCCCCCTCCTCATCGACCCGATGCTACACCCTGATCACATATTCCTTGCGGGTCGTTTCAACGACTTCCCAGGTCCCCCTGAACCCGGGCCTGAGCACGAAGCTGTCGCCGGCCCTGACCGTGCGAGCCGCGCCGCCGTCCTCGGCGATCACCGAGACGCCGGAGAGGATGTGGCAGAATTCCCATTCGTCGTAGACGATGCGCCACTTGCCGGGCGTCGACTGCCAGATGCCGGCGTAGAGGCCGCCGTCCGCTTCCTCGACGTTCCAGGTGGTGAAGCACGGGTCGCCGGCGAGCAGCCGGTCGGGCGCCGGAGCGCCCTCCTCCGGCTCCACGCCCGCGACGTCGACGGCGACGAAGAGCGCCACCGGCTCAGGCCTTCGCCAGCGCCTGTTCCAGGTCGGCCACGATGTCCTCGGCGCTTTCGATGCCGACCGACAGGCGGATGGTGTCGGGGCCGGCGCCGGCCGCGACCTTCTGCTCGTCGGTCAGCTGGCGGTGGGTGGTGGAGGCCGGGTGGATGATCAGCGAGCGGACGTCGCCGATGTTGGCCAGATGCGAGAACAGCTCGACGCCCTCGACCACCTTGACGCCCGCCTCGTAGCCGCCCTTCAGGCCGAAGGTGAAGACGGCGCCCGCGCCGTTGGGCGAATATTTCTTCATCATCGCGTGGTTCGGATCGTCGGGCAGGCCGGGATAGGAGACCCAGGCGACCTTCGGATGCTGCTTCAGCCAGGTCGCCACTTTCAGGGCGTTCTCGCAATGGCGCTGCATCCTCAGCGACAGGGTTTCGATGCCCTGCAGGATCATGAAGGCGTTGAAGGGCGAGATCGACGGGCCGAAATCGCGCAGGCCGAGCACGCGGCAGGCGATGGCGAAGGCGAAGTTGCCGAAGGTCTCGTGCAGGACGAGGCCGGCATATTCGGGCCGCGGCTGCGACAGCATCGGATAGTTGCCGCTCTTCGACCAGTCGAAGGTACCGCCGTCGACGATGGCGCCGCCCATGGAATTGCCGTGGCCGCCGAGGAACTTGGTCAGCGAATGGATGACGACGTCGGCACCGTGCTCGATCGGACGCAGCAGGTAGGGCGAGGCCATGGTGTTGTCGACGATCAGCGGCAGGCCGTGCTTGCGCGCGACGTCGCCGATCTTCTCGATGTCGACGAAGGTGCCGCCGGGGTTGGCGAGGCTCTCGACGAAGATGGCGCGGGTGTCGCCGTCGATCTGCGCCTCGAACGAGGCCGGGTCGCCGGCGTCGGCCCAGCGCACGCGCCAGTCGAAGTTCTTGAAGGCATGGCCGAACTGGTTGATCGAACCGCCATAGAGCTTGTTGGCGGCCACGAAGTTGGCGCCGGGCTGCATGATCGTGTGGAACACGAGAAGCTGCGCCGCATGGCCGGACGCGGTGGCGAGCGCCGCGGTGCCGCCCTCGAGCGCGGCGACGCGCTCCTCGAGCACGGCCTGCGTCGGGTTCATGATGCGGGTGTAGATGTTGCCGAAGGCCTTCAGCCCGAACAGCGAGGCGGCATGGTCGGCGTCGTCGAAGACGAAGGACGTCGTCTGGTAGATCGGCGTGGCGCGTGCGCCGGTGGCAGGGTCGGGCTGGGCGCCCGCGTGGATGGCGAGCGTGTCGAAACCGGGCGTGCGCTGGTTCATGTCATGTCCTCCCTGGCTGCGAAAGGCAGCGGATTGTCGTTGCGGCGGTTTTGGCAAAGCGCGTCCGCGAAATCAAAGGGGAATCGTGCGAAGTGCGAAGGAGCGGCGGAAAACCATTGCGCAAAGAGAACGACGCCGGGCCAATTCGCCCGCGGCGTCAGCGCTTGCGGATGCCGAAGCTCTGGAATCCGGCGCGCATGACCGGCTTCTTCGACGAGATCATGCGGCTGTTGACGCCGTTCCAGCCGATCTCGCCCGACATGCGGCCGTACTCGATCTTCGGACAGCGATTCATGACGACCTTGACGCCCGCTTCTTCCGCCTTCGCCGCCGCCGCGTCATTGCGCACGCCGAGCTGCAGCCAGATCACCTTGGGCAGCGGGTCGAGCGCCAGTGCCCCGTCGACGATTCCGGGCGCCGCGTCCGAGGCGCGGAAGACGTCGACCATGTCGATCGGCTCCGGAACGTCGGCCAGCCTGGCGAAGACGGGCCGGCCGAGGATCTCCTTGCCGGCCTGGCCCGGATTGATCGGATAGACGGTATAGCCCTTGTCGATCAGATACTTCGTCACGAAGAACGAAGGCCGCACGTCGTTCGCCGAAGCCCCCACCACCGCGATGGTGCGCGTCTCGTGCAGGATCCCGGAAATGTAGGCGTCGTCATAGGCATCGTGGTTCATGCGCTTCCTGTGCCGGAATCGCGATGCTCAATCAAGCCTGAGGGCGATGGCAGACACCGTCCATGCGCCGTCGCGCTTCTCGAAGCAGAGGTGGGAGTTGAGATAGGGGGCGAAGTGGTTCGCGTCGCTGCCCGGGAAGACGCGGAAGAACACCACGCCGCCCTGCGGGGCGATGATGCCGAGAGAACCGGCGGAGCGCTTCTGCTCGGGCGATACGGGAACCATCTGGTAGCGCTTCGGCCAGTCGCCCGTCGGCAGCCCCTTGTCGTCGGTGGGCTCGACGACGCCGGCGATGCGCCAGTGCTCCCGATCGAGGAAGCGCAGCTTGCCGTCGAGCGCGATCCAGTCGGGCCACGCGATGCGGCCATAGCTCGCGGTGCAGATGCGGCCGTCGAGCCAGGGGGTGCGGCCGACCGTCGGCTCCGTGACGAGTTCCTCCAGCACCTGCAGACCGTGGCGGCTGTGAACGCCCGGGTCGGCACTGTCGCCGGCGCGCGACAGGCGTCCCGCCATCTCCAGCACCTTGCGGGCGGGATGGAGGCCGAGCGACACGAACGCCTCGCGATAGCTCCTCCCCTTCTGTCCGACCAGGAACTCGACGTCGGCGGCGAGGAAGGGAACGACGGTCTCGGGATCGAGCGGCTTGTCCCATCGGTGGCCGGCGGCATCGGCCAGAGCGCGGCGGAAGGCGCTCAGCTCGGAGTCGGTGGAAAAGCTGTCGTCCGTCTCTAGTATGATTTCGGGATAGAGGGGCGGCGCGACCTCGGTATGGTGCGGCGTCTGCGCCGGTGCGGCTCCCGCCCCCGCCAGCCAACCCGCAAGGGCCAGCATCGCCCGTCTCGCCATCGTCGCGGCCCACCCGTCATTGCCCGCCGCCACCCTGGTCCGCGAGCCTGGCGCCGGCAGGGCGGCAAGCAGGCGGATCCGGGGCGTTTCGGGGGCGGCGGGTCAGGCGGGAAGCGTGATCGTCCCGTCCGCGGCAATCGGGAAGGCCGGGTTGTGGGCGACCTCCCAGAGATGTCCCTCCGTGTCGGCGAAGTAGCCCGTCCGGCCGCCCCAGAAGGCGCGGCCCGCCGGCCGGACGATCGTCCCGCCCGCCGCGACGGCCTGCTCCAGCACGGCGTCGACCTCCGCTTGCGAGCGGGTGTTGTAGGCGAGCGCGACACCCGAGAAGCCGGAGCCATCGGGATGGATGCCTGCATCCTTCGCCAGTTCGCTGCGCGGGAAGAGCGACAGGATGATGCCGCCCATCTGGAAGAAGGCCACGCCGTCCGTGATGCCTGCGTGGCGCGTCAGCCCCATCGCCTCGTAGAAGCGGACCGCGCGGTCGAGATCGTCGACGCCGAGCGTGACGATCGAGACGCGCGGCACCATCACTCCCCCGTCCATTCCGGCCTGCGCTTCTCGACGAAGGCCCTGATGCCTTCCTCGGCATCACGTGCCATCATGTTCTCCACCATCACCCGAACGGCATAGTCATAGGCATCCGACAGGCCCATCTCGGCCTGCGCGTAAAAAGCCTCCTTGCCGATCTTCAGCGTCAGGGGTGATTTGGAAACAATGGTTTCGGCATATTTGCGCACGATCTGATTCAGGTATTCCGGCGGCACGACGCGGTTGACGAGGCCGAACTCGCGGGCCGTCGTCGCGTCGATCATCTCGCCGGTCAGCAGCATCTCCATCGCATGCTTGCGCGAGACGTTGCGCGACAGCGCCACCATCGGGGTCGAGCAGAACAGGCCGATGTTGACGCCCGGCGTTGCGAACATCGCCTCGGTGGTGGCAACCGCGAGGTCGCAGCTTGCGACCAGCTGGCAGCCGGCGGCGGTGGCCGTTCCCGCCACCTCGGCGATGACCGGCTTCGGCAGCCGCACGATCGACTGCATGACGCCCGCGCAGAGCCGCATCGTCTTCTCGTAGAAGGCGCGGCCGCGGTCGGCGTCGGCCCGGTGCGCGGTCAGTTCCTTGAGGTCGTGCCCGGCGCAGAACACCTTGCCGGCGGCGGCCAGCACCACGACGCGCACCGCCGCGTCGTCGCGCGCCCGGTCGAGCTGCGCTTGCAGCGCCTCCATCGTGGCGATCGACAGGGCATTGGCCGGCGGGTTGGCGAGCGTCAGCGTCAGGATCCCGCCCGACAGGCCGGCATGGACCGGCCCTTCCGCTTCGGGACGTTTCAGTGCCACCACCTCGGCCATGGTCTTCTCCTCGACGCGTCTTTCACTGGACCAAGAGAACTATCACGGAGCCGGTTGAAGGAAAGCCCGGAAATGGGACAGACTGATTGACGTTTACGGAAACGGAACACGGGAGGAGATCGTGCCGCGGGTCCTGTACGAAAAAGACGGGCGGATCGCCCGCGTCACCCTCAACCGGCCCGACGTGCTCAACGCCATCGACGACGACCTGCCGGTGGAGCTTGCCGACTGCGTGGCGCAGGCGAACGCCGATTCCGGCGTGCATGTCATCATCCTGTCGGGCGCTGGCCGCGCCTTCTGCGCCGGCTACGACCTCGCCTATTACGCCGAGCAGGACAGCGGCGCCGGCAATGCGATGACGCAGGACATGCCGTGGGACCCGATGAAGGATTACGCCTTCATGATGCGCAACACGGATCTCTTCATGTCGCTGTGGCGCAGCCATCGGCCGGTGATCGCCAAGGTGCACGGTTTCGCGGTGGCCGGCGGCTCCGACATCGCCCTGTGCTCCGACATGATCGTGATGGCCGACGAGGCCGAGATCGGCTACATGCCGATCCGCGTCTGGGGTTGCCCCACCACCGCCATGTGGGTCTACAGGCTGGGTCCGGAACGGGCCAAGCGCATGCTGTTCACCGGCGACACGGTGAAGGGCAAGGAGGCAGAGGCCATGGGCCTCGTGCTGAAATCCGTCCCGGCGGCGGATCTCGACGCCGAGGTGGAGCGGCTGGCAGAACGCATGGCGGGCGTGCCGGTCAACCAGCTGATGATGCAGAAGCTGGTCGTCAACCAGGCGATCGAGGCGATGGGCTTGAAACAGACGCAGATGTTCGCGACCCTGTTCGACGGCATCACCCGGCATTCGCCGGAGGGGCTGAACTTCAAGCACCGCGCCGAGGCGATGGGCTGGAAGCAGGCGGTGCGCGAGCGCGACCTCGGCACCTTCGACTGGACGCAGAACCGGCCGATCAACGCGCCGAAGGGATGAGGACGGCGATGGACGCAGGAACGGGGAAAAGAAGTCCGACGCCGCTGATGACGGCCGAGGAGGTCAACCGGCTGATGGTGTCGGTCTATCCGCAGCTCAACGGCGACTATGCCGACTACGTCGCCACCGACGTGTTCCCGGGCGGCTGCACGGTCAGGCTCAACGCCAGCGAGCGGCATGTCCGACCCGGCGGTACCGTCTCGGGCCCGTGCCTGTTCACGCTGGCCGACATCGGCGGCTATGTCCTCGTGCTGACCCATGCCGGCCCGGACGCGCTGTCGGTGACGACCAACCTCAACATCAACTTCGTGCGCAAGGCCGAGCCCGGCCCGATCGACGGCCATTGCCGCATCATCAAGCTTGGGCGCAGCCTGATGGTCTTCGCCATCGACATCGTCGCCGGACCGGACCGCCTGACGGTCGCCCACGCGACCGGCACCTACTCCATCCCGCCGAAGAAGCAGCCGTAGGTCGCGGGCCGGCCGCGCGGGCGGATCATTCGAGCCCGGCGGCCCGGCGCAGGGCCACGATCTGCGGAAGATCCTCGGTCTTCAGGCGCGGCAGGTCGTCGTCGATGCGGTACCACGGCAGGCTGCTCTCGACGCACTGGTGGAAGGCGGGCTTCACCCGTTCGGGCCGGTCGAGACTGCCCACCGACACGTTGGCATAATCCTCGCCGCTGCCGTCGGCCAGACGCCAGATCAGCCGCGAGCCGCAGTCGCCGCAGAAGCCGCGTTCGCCGAAAGGCGAGGTTCGGAAGTACCGGGGCTCGGCCGCGGTCCAGCGCAGCGTCCCGGGCTCCAGTTCGACTGCGACCTCGGCCGGCGCGCCGGACGTGCGGCGGCAGAAGCTGCAATGGCAGTAGGATGCCCGCTGCGGATAGGCCTTCGCCTCGTAGCGCACGCGGCCGCAGAAACAGCCGCCGGTCACCGCCTCGCTGTCGTCCATCTGGCTCTCTCCCCTGTCTCCCGACTATGTCGGGCGGGGATGCAGCATCGGCAAGGGGACAATGAACCGAACGCCGGAAGGGCCCCGCGCATGGCGCGGAGCCCTCCGGTCGGTACCGGTTCGACGCGTCAGTTCGCGGCCTTGAAGCCCATCGAGGAGCACTCGACGATCTGGTTGCCGCTCGACTGGTAGGCCGAGTCCCAGGACACCTGCACCTGCTTGGGGCAGCTACGGTAGGTCTTGTCGACCACGGCGACGGTGCCCTGCGGGGTGTTGGACAGGATCTTCACCGACTTCAGGCCCTTGGCGCTGGTGATGGTGCAGACGACGTTGTTCGGGATCGAGCAGCTGATCTGCGCCCCGCCGCCCGAGGCGGGCATGGCGGCGAACTTGCCGGCGAAGCTGGCGGAGCCTGCGGCCAGCACGAGAGCGGTGGCGGCGGCGGCGACGAGGGTGTTGCGGATGGTCATGATGGTTTCCTTTCAGGTTCAGGTTTCTGTTTCAGTCGTTTGCTTGCCCCATGGCGACCGTTCTAACGACCCGTTCCTGTATCCTGACTGAAGAATGCATTCATTTTCCATTCATGTAATTATTTTTTATGGTAATGTGAAATATTTAACTCTCGCACCGAGGATTTTTTTAAAGTGAAATATGTCACATTCAGCAGCATATCCTTTCCTTGCGTTCGCCATTGCCATTCCTCGGCGACCGGTGATTTCCCCTTTCCGGACAGATGGTCCTCGGCGCCGTTGCGCCGCATCAAGCACGGCGCCCACACGGAGATGCAACAGACCGGGCATCATCGATGCGGTAAAATAATACCACTCCGGCAAGCAACTGTTTTCATTTGTCTTTTTGCGCCATGTCGGCGCAGGGCCGCTTGACGACGCCGACAGCCTGCTTTATGGAGCGCGGCGAAGCGGCAATCTCGTATCGCCGCCTTCCTGTTGGCCGGCAGATCAGCCGCCCAACGCAAGCAACAAGAAACGCCTTTCCGCCCGCTCGGGATGGAAGGTTCGACAGGAAAGTACCACCATGAAAACCTTTTCGCAGAAGCCTGCGGAGGTGACGAAGAAGTGGGTGCTGATCGACGCCGAAGGTCTCGTCGTCGGCCGCCTCGCCTCCATCGTCGCCAACCGCCTGCGCGGCAAGCACAAGCCCACCTTCACGCCCCACGTCGACGATGGCGACAACGTCATCATCATCAATGCCGACAAGGTCGTGCTGACCGGCAAGAAGTTCACCGACAAGGTGTATTACTGGCACACCGGCCACCCCGGCGGCGTCAAGGAGCGCACGGCGCGCGACCTGCTGGAAGGCCGTTTCCCCGAGCGCGTGCTCGAGAAGGCCGTCGAGCGCATGATCCCGCGCGGCCCGCTCGGCCGTCGCCAGATGAAGAACCTGCGCGTCTATGCGGGCGCGGCCCATCCGCACGAGGCTCAGACGCCCGAGACGCTCGACGTCGCCGCGATGAGCAAGAAGAACGTAAGGACCCCGGTCAATGGCTGATCTGAATTCCCTCGCCGAACTCGGCACCGCGACCGGCGTCTCCGCCGCTCAGCCGGCCGCCCCGGTGCACGTCCAGAAGCTGGACGCCCAGGGCCGCGCCTATGCGACCGGCAAGCGCAAGGACGCCATCGCCCGCGTCTGGGTCCGCCCGGGCACCGGCAAGGTCATCGTCAACGACAAGGAGTACAAGGCCTATTTCGCCCGGCCGGTGCTCCAGATGATCCTGCGCCAGCCGATCGTCGCGGCCAACCGCGAAGGCCAGTACGACATCGTCGCAACGGTCATAGGCGGCGGTCTGTCGGGCCAGGCCGGCGCGGTGCGTCACGGCATCTCCAAGGCGCTGACCTACTACGAGCCGGCGCTGCGCGGCGTGCTCAAGAAGGGCGGCTTCCTGACCCGCGACTCGCGCACCGTCGAGCGCAAGAAGTACGGCAAGGCCAAGGCCCGTCGTTCGTTCCAGTTCTCGAAGCGCTGATCCCCAGCGTCTTCCGACGAATGCAAGGAGAGAGCCCGCCCTGCGCGGGCTCTTTCTTTTTCCGTGGTTCGGATCCACGACGTCCGTGCGTCGCGCCACGCAATGCTGCCCGGGATCGTTTCAATGGTGCCGAACCGGGCGGATGCGGCGGTCCCGGTCGGAGGCGCGGACGATCGTCCAGGCTTTTCGGGTTTCGGTTTAGGGCCTACAAGGAGGCGACGTTCGGAAGCCGGGGGGAGGCAGACCGATGGAGCGGCCGCTCGCTCAGGCCTTCGACGACAGCGACCGGGTTCGCGCCAGCCTTCCGGCCGCCTTTCGGCACCGACGGTGCCCCGACCTCGTACGGATCGGCTCCGAAGCGGATGGCGGCTACGTGGTTTCGCAAGGTGACGTCCGGCGGTCGGAGTTCCTCCTGTCCTTCGGGCTCGGGGACAACTGGTCGTTCGAGCGCGGCTTCCACGCGCTCTCGCCGGTCCCCATCCACGCCTATGACGGATCCGTGAACCGCAAGCTGTTCTATCGCGCGGCCTGGCAGGCCCTGAAGCGGCGCCGGATCGACGAGGCCGTGGGACATCTGCGCAACTACCTGGATTTCAAGCGCTTCTTCGTGTCCGATCGGGTCCATGTCCGCAAGTTCGTCGGCGGCCAGCCCTATCTTTCCCTCGATGACGTCGTCCGCGGCGTCGCGGCGAGGAAGGTCTTCGTCAAGATGGACATCGAAGGCAGCGAGTACCGCTGTCTGGACGCCCTGGTCGAGCACCAGCATCTCCTGACCGGCGTCGTCATCGAGTTCCACGACGTCGACCTGCATCTCGACCGGATCGTCGGCTTCATGGAGCGGTTCCGGCTGCGCCTCGTTCACGTGCATGCGAACAACTGCGCGCCGGTGGCGGCGGGCGGGATCCCGGTCGCGCTCGAACTGAGCTTCAGCGCGCAGCCCGCCTCCGGCGAACCCTGGTGCGACTATCCGAGCCCGCTGGACCGCAGGAACACCGCCGACCGGCCTGACATCGTCATCGGCTATCGCTGAGTTCGTCCGGATTCGGCCGCAGACGTCCGTTTGCGTACCGGCCGTTTCGACCAGCGCCTCGCCTGTCCCTCCCACCGCCAGGCCGTGCCTTGAGCCCCTTCCGCGCTTGCGATAGGTACGTCGCGTCAGCCGGAGACCCGACATGCCCGCATCCACCATCGACTACGCCTTCACCGCCCGAAGCATCACCGGCAGCGCCGGCGACCCGACCTATGCGGGCGCGCTGTCCTTCATGCGCCGCCGCTACACGAAAAACGTCAAGGGCGCGGACGCCGTGGTCTGGGGCATTCCCTTCGACGCGGCGGTGACCAACCGGCCCGGCGCGCGGTTCGGCCCGCAGGCGATCCGGCGCGCGGCCACGATCTTCGACAACGACCCGCAATATCCGTTCCACCGCGACATCACCGGCGAGCTCGCCGTGGTCGATTATGGCGACTGCCTGCTCGACACCGGTGACCACCAGAAGACGCCCGGACGCATCGAGCGCGAGGCGGCGAAGCTGATCAAGGGCGGCGCCTTCCTGGTCTCGCTGGGCGGCGACCATTTCGTCACCTGGCCGCTGCTCAAGGCCCATGCCGCCAAATACGGTCCGCTGGCGCTGGTGCAGTTCGACGCCCATCAGGACACCTGGTTCGACGACGGCCGGCGCATCGACCACGGCTCCTTCGTCGCCCGCGCCGTGCGCGACGGCGTCATCGACCCGGCGAAGTCGATTCAGGTCGGCATCCGCACCCATGCGCCGGAGGATTGCGGCATCAAGATCCTCTACGGCTACGAGCTCGAGGAGATGAAGGCGGCCGAGATCGCCGCCGCGATCGTCGAGCGCACGGCAGGCGCGCCGACCTACGTCACCTTCGACATCGATTGCCTCGACCCCGCCTTCGCGCCGGGCACCGGAACGCCGGTCGCCGGCGGTCCCTCTTCGGCCAGGATCTTTTCGGTGCTGCGCCAGCTCGGCCAACTCGACATAGTGGGGGCGGATATCGTAGAAGTCTCGCCGCCCTACGACCATGCCGACATCACGGCGATCGCGGGCGCAACGGTGGCCCAGTTGTATCTGGGCCTGCTCGCGGAGAAGAAGGCGCGGCTGCGATGACCCGACGACGACCCGCCCAGGCGGCACGCCCGGAGACATTCGCGTCCTGAATCAGGGACCTCGCAGCCTTGATCAACGCCTTGCCGGGCAGAGTCCGCTCACGACTCCAACGCATTGATTGCTCCATCTTTTCAGGCGAGACAGGCATGAAACCGAAAATCTTCATCGACGGCGAGCACGGCACCACCGGCCTGCAGATCCGCACCCGGCTCGGCCGGCGCGACGATCTCGACATCCTCTCCATTCCCGAAGCGGAGCGGCGCAACCGGTCGCTGCGCGAGGACATGCTGAAGGCCGCCGACATCGCCATCCTGTGCCTGCCGGACGAGGCCTCCAAGGAAGCGGTCGCGCTGCTGGAAGGCACGAACGCGACCCGCATCATCGACACGTCGACGGCGCACCGCGTCCATCCCGGCTGGGCCTACGGCTTTGCCGAGATGACGGGCGGACAGCGCGAGAAGATCGCCGGCGCGCGGTTCGTCGCCAATCCCGGCTGCTACCCCACCGGCGCCATCGGCCTGATCCGGCCGCTGGTCGAGGCCGGACTCCTGCCAGCCGATTATCCCGTCAGCATCAATGCGGTCTCCGGTTACACCGGCGGCGGCAAGCAGATGATCGCGCAGATGGAGGATGCGGCCAATCCCGACCACATCGCTTCGCCGCACTTCCTCTACGGGCTGACGCTCGCGCACAAGCACCTGCCGGAGATGCAGGCGCACGGCCTGCTCGCGCGCCGGCCGATCTTCTCGCCCAGCGTCGGACGCTTCGCACAAGGCATGATCGTCCAGCTGCCGCTGCACCTCTCCGACCTGAACGGCACGCCGTCGCTGCACGACCTGCACGCCGTGCTGACGGCCCATTACGCCGGGCAGTCGGTCGTCGAGGTGGTACCGCTGGCCGACAGCGCCTCGATGTCGCGCATCGACCCGACGGCGCTCAACGACACCGACGGGATGCGGCTCTACGTCTTCGGCACCGAGGGCAAGGGGCAGGCGAACCTCGTCGCCGTGCTCGACAATCTGGGCAAGGGCGCCTCGGGGGCGGCGGTCCAGAACATGGACCTGATGCTCGGCCGCGCCGCCTGAGTGCGGACCTACCGCGATCCGGCAGCGCTGCGGGAAGCGCTGGAGACGGCCTGGTCGATCGACAGCTCGACCCGCTGGACGAAGGCTGTCCCGGCCCTAGGCCAGTGTGGGGTGACCGCGCTGGTCGTGAACGATCTGTTCGGCGGAGACATCCTGACGACGCCGACGGCGGAGGGGATGCATTTCTACAACCGGGTCGGCGGGCACCGCGTCGACCTGACGGCCGGCCAGTTCGACGCGCCGATCGTCTACGAAGACCGTCCGGCCTCGCGTGCGGAGGCGATGGCCGATACCAGCCCCGCCCAGTACCACGCCCTGCGGTCGAGGCTCTGACCCTCAGCTCCTGACGACGACCCCGGTCTCCTCCGGATAGCTGCCGCGCGTGCCGCGCCAGTGCGCCGCGGCAAAGCCCAGCACCACCAGCGCGAAGGCCTGGTGCAGCAGCGCCCAGCCGATCTGGACCTGGAACAGCAGCGTGGTGATGCCGATCGCCGCCTGCACGAGCACCAGATGGAAGAGCACCAGCGCGCGACGGGCATGGGTGGTGCCGGGCTCTTCGCGGCGCGCCTGGATCATGTGCCACAGCGCGGCGGCGAAGAGCAGGTAGCCGCCCGTCCGGTGCACGAACTGCACGGTCTTGGCGTTCTCGAAGAAGTTGATCCACCAGGGCTGCTGGATCAGAAGATCGCCCGGAACGATCGCGCCATCCATGAGGGGCCAGGTGTTGTAGGCAAGCCCGGCATCGAGGCCCGCGACGAGGCCGCCGAGATAGACCTGCACCAGCACGAGGAGCATCAGCACCAGCGCGAAGCTGCGCGTCCCCTGCTTGGAGGGCGCAGCCGTGTGCGGCGCCAGACCCCGCGCCACCACCATCGTGGCCGCGAAGATGATGCAGGCGATCGTCAGGTGTGTGGCGAGGCGGTACTGGCTGACGTCGGTGCGGTCGACGAGGCCCGAGGCGACCATCCACCAGCCCACCGCACCCTGCAGGCCGCCGAGCGCGAGCAGGCCGACGAGCTTCGGCTTCAGGTGGCCTTCCAGCCGGCCGGTGAGCCAGAAGAAGGCGAGCGGCAGGGCGAAGACGACGCCGACGCCGCGAGCCAGCAGCCGATGGCTCCATTCCCACCAGTAGATGGTCTTGAAGTCGTCGAGGCTCATGCCCTTGTTGATGAGCTGGTATTCCGGGATCTGGCGATATTTCTCCAGTTCGGCCTGCCAGGCGGCTTCGGTCAGCGGCGGCAGCACGCCGAGCACGGGCTTCCATTCGGTGATCGACAGGCCGGATTCCGTCAGCCGCGTCGCGCCCCCCACCACCACCAGCGCAAACAGCACCAGAAGGACGACGTAGAGCCAGCCGCGGACGAGGGCGCGGTTGCGCGCCTGCCGTTCGATGGCGTCGTGCAGCGTGGATTCGGCGATCGCGGTCATGGGTCCGTCCGGTGGTTCATGCAGCGGTTTCTCGTGGCCGATCGGGGGTGCGCTTGCAAGGCTCGGGCGCGCGGCACGCGGTCGCGCCGCGCCCACCCGGACGATCAGGCATTGCCTTTGCCGCCCGTGTGCGTACATGCAGGGCCAAAAGGAAGAAGCGTCGATGCCCCTGCGCCTGAAGAAGCTGATCGGAACCGTCCTGCTCGTCGCGCTCGTGGTGGTCTACGCCATCGTCGCCACCATCGTGGCCGTGGCGCAGCTGGCCGAGTCCTCCTGGGTCGTCCACCTCGCCTACTTCTTCTTCACGGGCCTGCTGTGGGTGCTTCCGGCCATGGCGCTCATCAAGTGGATGGCGGGCCCCAGGGCGCAGGGCTGAGGTGTCGCCGGTCAGACCGTGACGACGCGTTGGCCTCGGTTGGCGATCGGGATGGTGATGCCCGAGAGCATCGTGCCGATATGGGCGACGAGCTGGTAGCGGCCGTTGATGGAGATCCGCGGCAGCGCCTGCAGGTGCGAGGCGTGCTCGACCTGGAGCAGCCCGTGGCGCGTGGTCACCGCCGAGACGTAGCCGGCCGCGCGGGCGAGGTCGACCTCCCGCCGCCCCACCGCCGATTCGTAGCCGTAGGGATAGGCCATGTGGCGCGGGGTCAGCCCCAGCTCCATTTCGATGATGCTGCGGGCATCGACGAGCTCCCGCATCGCCTTCTCCGGCGTCAGCCGGCGCAGATTGTAGTGATGGACGCTGTGCGCCCCGATGGTGACCAGCGGATGGGCCGCGAAGCGGCGCAGTTCGTTCCAGTCCATGAGCGCCGCATGTCCGGCGCCGAGAGGATCGATGCCGCAGGAGCGGGCGAGCCCGCGGATGACCTCCACCTGATCCTCCTCGGCCACCCTTTCGGTCAGGTAGTTGTGGATCTCCCTGTTGGCGCGGAACTTTTCGGCCGGCGTCCCGCACTCGAAGACGGCGGGTCCCTCCGGCATCGACAGGTAGACGAGGGACCGTGTCGCGATGATCTCCTCCAGCAGATCCCACCAGAGCAGCACCTTGCCTTCCGTGAGCGCCGGCGCGACATGGACGGTGATCGGCGCGCCGTGGCGCTCCAGCACGGGCAGGGCATCGGTCAGATTGTCTCGGTAGCCGTCGTCGGCGGTGATGGCGACGAAGCGTTCGCGGGAGGAACGGCTCTTCAGCCGGTCGACGGCCTCGTCCATGCAGACGAAGACGAAACCCATCCGCCTCACCTCGGTCAGGACGGCGTCCAGGAAGGACGGCGTCACCGTCAGGTGCCGGTTGACGCCGATGCCGCGCGGCGGATGGTCGTTGATCCGGTGCAGCATCAGGATCGCGCCGATTCCACCCAGCAGGCGGCCGGCGAGCGGGGCGAGCAGGCTCAGCCGGGCGCCGTGCAGCACCAGCTTCCTGAGCAGTTCGCCCCTGTCGATCATTCTTTCACCATTTCCCGATAGGCTGCACCATCGGCAGGCGTGACGCCGCTGTGACGGTAGCAGTACCCTCGAAGGTTAAAGGTATGGTTGATACGGTCGTCCACAACCCTCCGCAGGGCCGGCCGGCGGAAGCAGCCAGCCCTCGCGCGGTCGGCGTGCCGTCGGGCCTGGCGCGCGCGGTCTCCTGCCTTCACGGGCTGGACGCCCTCGCCTTCTACCGCGCGCATTGCCGCGACGCGCTGCATGCCCCGCCGCAAAGCCCGGACTGGATCGATGCCTGGGCGAGGCACTGCAATCCCGACATCCTGTGCCTGACCTTGTCCTCGAGCGGCCGCACGCGGATGGCGCTCTGCCTGGAGGTCGTCCAGGGCGGCAGGATCCGCACGGCCAGGATCGTCGGCGGGTCGCACGCCAATGGCAGCTTTCCGGCGCTCACCAGCGGATGGACCGGCGAACTGGAGCATGCGGACGTGACCGCCCTCGCCGCGGCCGTTCGCGCGCTCCGCCCCGACGTCGACCTTCTGATGATCGAGCGGCTGGCTGAGCGGTTCGGGGGCGTCGCCAACCCGCTGTCGCCCGTCCGCTCGTGGCAGAGCCCCGACCCGGCGCTGGCGATCGACCTGACGCCAGGCTTCGAGGGCGTGCTTGCGCGGGCGAGCGGCAAGCGAAAGCGCAAGAAGCACCGCTCGCAGATCCGCAAGTTCGAGGCCGCGGGCGGCTACCGACGGTTTACGGCGCGCGGAGCCGAGGACGCGGACCGGCTGCTCGACGCGTTCTTCCGCATGAAGGCCGCGCGCTTCGACGCCCTGGGTATCGACGACCCCTTCGACGACGCCGGGGTCCGGGCCTTCTTCCGCGATCTCTTCGGCCGCGCCGCCGCATCCCCGGCGCCCGGTTTCCTGCTGCAGGCGCTCGAGGTCGCCGGCGTCGTCCGTGCCGTGACCGGAAGCAGCCTCGCGGCGGGCACCATCGTCTGCGACTTCGTCGCCTTCGCGGAAGACGAGCTTGCCGGTGCGAGCCCGGGTGACTTCCTGTTCTTCGAGAACATCCGGGAGGCCTGCGAGCAAGGCCTGTCGACCTTCGACTTCAGCGTCGGGGACGAGGGCTACAAGCGCCAATGGTGCGACATGGAGACCCGTCCGTTCGACGTGGTCGTTCCGCTGACCGCGAAAGGACGGCTCTCGGCCGGCCTGCAGCGCGGCCTCGTCGGGGCGCGCCGCTTCGTCAAAGCGAACCCGCAGCTGCGGAACGCCCTGAAGACCCTGCGCCGGCGCGGCCGCGCCCCCTCCCCGCAAGCGGTCGGGGACGAGGACTGAGCCCTCGATCCGGGACCGTCCGACCAGACGCGCTCAGCCGGCTTTTTCGGTTTACAACCGCACCGCGTTTGGAGAATGTGCGCGCCGAATGCAGAAGGCAGGGAACGCATGAAACTCGACGAATTGCTGGCGATCGACATCCACACCCACGCCGAGGAGCCCTGCTGCGGCCCCCGCGACGACGGCTATGACGAGTTCCAGGCCGGCATGGCCGCCTATTTCCGCAACCCTGCAGGCGCGAAGGGCATGCTGCCTACCGTGCAGGAGACCGCCGACTACTACCGCGAGCGCAGGATCGGCTGCGTGATCTTCCCGGTCGACGCCGAGCGCGAGACCGGCTTCCGCCGCTACAAGAACGAGGAAGTGGCCGAGGTCGCGGCGGCCAACAGCGACATCATGATCCCCTTCGCCTCGATCGACCCGGCCAAGGGCAAGGCCGGCGCGCGCGAGGCGAAGCGGCTGGTGCGCGAGTTCGGCATCAAGGGCTTCAAGTTCCACCCCACCATGCAGGGCTTCTATCCCAACGACCGCTCGGCCTACGTGCTCTACGAGGCGATCGCCGAGGAAGGCGCCATCACGCTGTTCCACACCGGCCAGACCGGCGTCGGCTCGGGCATGCGCGGCGGCATGGGCATGCGGCTGAAATACTCCAACCCGATGTATCTGGACGACGTGGCGGTGGATTTCCCCGACATGCCGATCATCCTGGCGCACCCCTCCTTCCCCTGGCAGGAAGAGGCGCTTTCCGTGGCGACGCACAAGCCCAACGTCTACATCGACCTGTCGGGCTGGTCGCCGAAATATTTCCCGCCGATCCTCGTGCGCTACGTCAACTCGATCCTGAAGCACAAGATGCTCTTCGGCTCGGACTGGCCGGCGATCACCCCGGACCGCTGGCTCTCCGACTTCGAGACCATCGGCATCAAGGACGAGGTCAAGCCGCTCGTCCTGAAGCAGAACGCGGCGAAGCTCCTGAAGCTTGCCTGAGGGCGCGGGCGAAAGCCCGCTTCCCCTTCGTCAGCCGCGATCGGAGAGGCTGCGGTAGAGCCCCTCGCCCTTCGCGCTCCGCCGTTTGGCGAAGTCGACGAACCAGTCCATGCTGCGCGGATTGCGCATCGCATCGGCACTGAAGGCCTTGTCGGCCGGCCAGCCCATCAGGAGCTTGCGTACCGGCACCTCCATCTTCTTGCCCGACAGCGTGTAGGGGATGGCCGGCACGGCCAGCACCTCGTCGGGCACGTGGCGCGGGCTGCGCTCGGTGCGCAGCCGTGTGCGGATCTGCTGCAGCAGATCCTCGTCCAGCGCCGCCCCGTCCCCGAGCTCGACGAACAGAGGCATGTAGAAGCCGCCGCCGGGTTCCTCGATGCAGACGATCAGGCTGTCGGCCAGCGCCTCGATATGATCGATGGTGCGGTAGATCTCCGCCGAGCCGATGCGCACGCCGAAGCGGTTGAGCGTCGAGTCGGACCGCCCATGCACGAAGCAGCCGCCGCGCGCGTTGATCTCCATGAAGTCGCCATGCCGCCAGACGCCCGGCCAGGCGTCGAAATAGGCTTCCCTGTAGCGCGTCAGGTCGTCGTCGCCCCAGAAGAAGATCGGCATCGAGGGCATCGGCTTGACGATCGCCATCTCTCCCACCTCGCCAACCAGTTCGCGCCCGGCTTCGTCGAAGACGCGCACGTCGACGCCGAGGCACCGCGTCTGGATCTCGCCCGCATGCACGGGCAGCAGCGGCGTGCCACCGACGATGCCCGAGCAGAATTCCGTGCCGCCGGACTGCGACGTGATCCAGAGGTCCTCCTTCACCGCCTCGCGCAGCCAGGCGAAGGTCTCGGGCGTCGACGGGGAACCGGCGAGGAACACGTTCTCGAAGGTCGAGACGTCGCAGATCGCCTTCGGCACCACGCCCTGGCGCCGCATCGTGTCGACATAGGTGGGGCTCGCGCCGAACGATGTCGCGCCCACGTCGGCCGCCAGGCGCCACAGGAGGTCCGGCCCGGGATGCGACGGCGCGCCGTCATAGAGCAGGACCCGGCCACCCATCAGCGGCCCCCAGAGCAGCGAGTTCCACATCACCCAGCCGGTGGTGGAATAGAAGAACATGCAGGAGTGGGGCTTCAGGTTGAGGTGGAACGCCGCCGTCTTGTAGTGCTCCACGATGACGCCGGCATGGCCGTGGACGATCGCCTTCGGCAGGCCGGTGGTGCCCGACGAGAACAGCACCCAGAGGGGATGATCGGGCGCCACCCGCTCGTAGCGGAAGCCCTCGCGCGGCACCGGTGGTCCCGACAGCGCGTCCTCCCAGGCGACGATGGCGATGCCGTCGAGGGCGGGCCGCGCGCCGCTGCCGGCATAGTCGAGCCAGACCACCGTCTCCAGCCCGGGCAGCGCGCCCACGATCTGTTCGATCTCGGCGATGCGGGAGAAGTCGCGGCCGGCGAAGCGGTAGCCGTCGGCGGCGAACATCAGCTTCGGCTCGATCTGCGCGAAGCGGTCGACCACCGTCTTGACGCCGAATTCGGGCGCGGCGGACGACCAGACCGCGCCGATGGCCGTGACCGCCAGCATTGCGATGATCGTCTCGGGGACGTTCGGCATGTAGGAGACGACGCGGTCGCCGGGGCCGATGCCGCGTGCCCGCAGCCAGGTCGCCAGCACGCGCACCCGCGCGCCCAGCTCGCCCCAGCTCATGTCGGCCAGCGCGCGCAGTTCCGAGACGTGATGCAGAACGGTCCTGTCGGGATGGTCGTCCTCGCGGCGGAGGACGTGCTCGGCATAATTGACGCGGCTGCCGCTGAACCAGCGCGCGCCGGGCATGACACGGCTCTCCAGGACGCTGTCGTAGCCGTCGTCGGAGATGATCGCGAAATAGTCCCAGACCGCGGCCCAGAACCCTTCGATGTCGTCGACGGACCATGCCCGCAGCGCCTCGTGATCGGGAAGCACGCGGCCGCGCTCGGCCTGCAGCCAGCGCATGAACGCCGCCGTGTTCGAGGCCTCCTTGAACGCGTCGCTGCCCTCCCAGAGGAACTCACCATCGGCAATCGTCATCGAGCCACCCCTCCTGCCATGTATACACGGCGTCGCTTCTAGCGGGTGGCACCGGTCTCGTCACCTGCGGAGGCTTGTGCCAGGGCTCCGTTTCGTCCTCAGGCGGCGGAGCGTTCGTCGGGCGTCGGCGCGCGCGGCGGCACGTAACCGAGCGGCGTCGCCAGGAAGGCCTTCTCGTAGCCGACCGACTTCAGGTTCTGCTCGGTCTTCGAGATGGCCGCGTCCCCCTCCTCGATCACGCTGATGACGACCTCCGTCGCGCCGGAGACGAGACGCTTGAGGCTTGCCGGCTCGGCCGGGCCGCACTCGACGATCACCAGGTCGTAGGCGGTCGTCAGCGAATCCATGATGATCGGCAGGCGATCCGCCGCCCGCATCGCACGGGCGGGGTCGGCGGTGCCCACCGGTATGACGTGGCAGTCCGAATAGAGGTCGGGGTGGATGATGTCGGTGAACTGCGCTTCCGAGCAGAGCAGGTCGGTGATGCCCTTGTGGCTGGTTCCTTCCAGCATCGGCCGCGAGGCCGCGCCGGTGGTGGTGAGGTCGAGAAGGAGCGTCCGCAACCCGGCGTCGGCCACCTCGCGCGCCACCATGACGGCGGTCGCGGCCCCCTCGTCGCCTTCCGGCGAGACGAACACGGCCCGCGAGGCGCCGCGCGAGATCAGCCGCTCGGCCGCAACCTCGACCGTGACCTGTCCCTTCGTGAACGCCGGAGCCGCCTCCGTGCCGGCTCCCGCCGGCGCAGCCGCGTCGGTCGTCCGTCCAGTGCCGTCGACATAGACCGGCATCGGCACGTCGCGCACGGGCTCGGCGGCCGCCGCCGGCCGCAGCGCGCGGCCGCTGAACAGTTCGCGCAGCAGCGTCACAAGGGCCATCACCAGCAGGGCGGCCACGAAGGCGGCGGCGGTGATCGGCACGACCTTCGGAAAATAGGGTTCGGAAGGCGCGCTCGCGCGGGAGAAGATGCGCGCGTCGGCCGGCAGGTAGTTGCGATCCTTGCGGGAGGCCGCCTCGCGATAGCGGGTCAGATAGGTCTCGAGCAGATCGCGCTGCGCGGCGGCTTCCCGCTCGAGAGCGCGAAGCTCGACCTCCTGCTCGCCGACGCGGGCCGATTCCGCCTTGAAGCGGTTGAGCTCGGCGGTGAGTTCCTCCTCGCGCAGCCGCGCCGCGTCGGCTTCGGTGTCGAGACCTTCCAGCACCTTGCGGGCTTCGTTGCGAATCTGGCTGTCGAGGTCGGCGAGCTGCGACCGCAGCGCCCGGATGCGCGGATGATTGTCGAGCAGCGTCGCCGACAGGTCGGCGATGTCTGCCCGGAGCTGCACCTGGGTCTCGCGCAGGCGCTGGATCAGCGGCGAGGCGAGGACGCCCGGCAGCGCGTCGATCGAGGCTCCTGCCGCAAGGGACCGGCGGACAGCCGAAGCGGTCGCTTCGGAGGCGGCACGGCTTGCCTTGACCCGCGACAATTCGCTCGACAGTTCGGAGAGCTGCTGCGTGGCGAGCGCGGCGTTGTTGTTGCCGACCATCAGGTCGGTGGTCGAGCGGAAGTCCGCCACCCTGCTCTCGGCCGCCTTCACCTTGGCGCTGAGGTCGGCGATCTCGGGTTCCAGCCAGTCGGTCGCGTCGGCGTTGGACTGCTGCTTGGCGTTGCGCTGGAGCGCGATATAGGCATCCGCGATCGCGTTGGGGACACGGGCGGCGAGCGCGGGATCCTCCGACGAGAACTGCACGACGATGACGCGCGAGTTCTCGACGCGATAGACGGTCAGCTTCTCGCGGAAGGCCTTGAGCACACGGTCTTCCGCCGGCAGTTCCACGGGGTCGGACTTCAGGCTGAGCAGGATCAGCAACCGCCCGGCGAAGGACACCTGCCCGGACGCCTCGAATTCCGCGATCGCAGCCAGATCGAGATCGCGCGCAACCTGCTTCAGGAGGTCGGCCGAGCCGATGACTTCCACCTGGCTGGCCACGCCCTGGTCGTCGAGAATGGTGGTATCGTCATTGCCGGCGGCCGGACGCGTGAACACGGACTCGCGCGTCTCGATCAGGATGCGCGTCTCGGCCTGGTAATGCCGCGTGGCGAGACTGGCGAAGGCGAAGGCGGCGGCCGTCACGCAGACCGCGACCAGCGCGATCCGCTTCCAGTCGCGTGCGAGGCTCGAAACCAGCGCGCCTATGTCGATGTCGAGATCCGCTCGGGAGGCGTCGGCGACGGCCATCTGTGGTCACTCCACTCACTTGTGGCCCCAGATGGTAAACACCTATGGTAACTGGCCGGTTAAGATCGGAATAACCGAAAATTCAGACGTCTTCACAAGAGGTTAATCAGGCCTGAAGGACCGGAATCCGAAAAAGTCGAGGTCGTTCTCTCCCTGCCTTTACCGGGCATTAACCCTAACGAGTGGATAACGGTCCGGTCTTCGATCGTCGGGTTACCGGCGGTCCGCCAAAGGGTGCGTGTCTCCGATGAAAAGCCCGTTCGCCGTTTCGACCGCCGCCTTCGCCGTGCTTCTCCTGGCCGGCTGCGCCGGCTATCGCCCGGTCGCGCCCGCCTTCCACGCGGCCATCAACAAGCCCTACGTGCTCGACGCCGGCGACCGCATCCGCATCACCGTCTTCGAGCAGGACGGGCTGTCCAACGTCTACAGCGTCGACCAGGCCGGCTACATCGCCTTCCCGCTCGTCGGCGCGGTCGGCGCACGGGGGCGCACGGCGCAGCAGATCGAGGCCGATCTCGCGCAGAAATTGCGCGGGGGCTACCTGCGCGACCCGGACGTCTCGGTCGAGATCGACCGCTACCGCCCGATCTTCGTCATGGGCGAGGTCGGTGCGGCCGGACAGTATTCCTACGTGCCCGGGATGACGGTGCACAAGGCGGTCGCGGCGGCGGGCGGCTATTCGCCCCGCGCCTACCAGGCCAACGTCGACATCACCCGCGACATCAACGGCAAGGTCATGACCGGCCGCGTGCTGACGTCCGATCCCATCCTTCCCGGCGATACGGTCTATGTCCGTGAACGCCTGTTCTGATCAGGATGGGTCACGCCTCCGGTGAGCCAGGGCCTGCGCATCGTCCACTGCTTCCGGTCGCCGGTCGGCGGGATATTCCGCCACGTGCGCGACCTCGCGGACGCGCAGGCGGCGGCGGGACACAAGGTCGGGATCGTCTGCGATTCCTCCACGGGAGGAGACTACGAGGCGCGGCTGTTCCGCGCCATGGAACCGAAACTCGAACTGGGCGTGCGGCGCACGCCCATGCAGCGTCACGTCGGGCTCGGCGACATCGCCGCGGCCTGGCGGACGTTCGGACTGATCAGGGAATTGCAGCCGGACATCCTGCACGGCCATAGCGCCAAGGGTGGCGTCTATTCGCGCGTGTTCGGCTCACTGTTGCGGGTATCCAGGTCTCGCGTCGCCCGCCTCTACTCGCCCCACGGGGGCAGCCTGCACTACAGTCCCTCGAGCATGACGGGCCGCGCCACGTTCATGCTCGAGGGCCTGCTGGAGCGGGTTTCGGAGCAGATACTCTTCGTGTCCGAATACGAACAGGACACCTATCGCCGCAAGGTGGGGGAGCCGAAAGTCGGCCATCGCGTGATCTACAACGGCGTGACGCCGGCAGAATTCGAGCCCGTCCTGCCTGCCGCCGACGCCAGCGACTTCCTCTACATCGGCATGATGCGCGACCTGAAGGGACCCGACATCTTCATCGATGCACTCGGGCTGGCCGAGAATGCGCTTGGCCGGCCGCTGACGGCCGTCATGGTCGGCTCGGGTGACGACCGCGACCGCTACGTCGCCACCGTGGCGGAGCGCGGCATGTCGTCCCGCGTCACCTTCCTCGATCCCATGCCCGCCAGACAGGCCTTCGCGCTCGCCCGGACCGTCGTCGTGCCGTCGCGCGCGGAAGCTCTGCCCTACATCGTGCTCGAGGCGCTGGCGGCCGGCCGGCCGATGATCGCCAGCGCGGTCGGCGGCATCCCCGAGATCTTCGCCGGTGCGCCGACGGCGCTGGTGACGCCGGATCCGGTCGCCATCGCCGGCAAGATGGCCCTGGCGGTCGGCGATCCGGATGCCTGGGCCGCCACCATGCCGCGGCCCGCCGACATCGCCGAGCGCTTCTCGGTCGCCCGCATGGCGCAGGAGATCGAGGCCGTCTACCGCAGCGTCCTGCCCTGAGGCCGTGCGGAGACGCGCGTCGAACGCCACGCCCGGCCGCCGGATCCGTCCAATACGCGGCGCGATCGCAAGGGAATGTTAGCCGATCCGCGCTAGCGTTCGAGCCACAACAGGCTCAGCGACATGAACCAGATCGACCCGTCATCGCGCTTCACGCCGGATGCCGTTCGACGCTTCGACGACCCCCACGCGCCGCGGGGAGGGCCGACGGAGCTCGGACCTTTCGCGAAACGGGTGGCCGCGCAATATCGATCGGACACCATGTCGCCGGTGATGGTGAGCGGCAAGCTGCGCATCCTGGAATTCCTGCTGCTCGCACTCTGCGGCGCCGCCGCGCACTACATGCACTACGACCGGATCGGCATGGACTGGAGCTACGTCTGGACGAGCTTCGGCGGCGCGCTGCTCGCGGTCGTCCTGCTGGAGATCGCCGACGCATACCAGATGGCAGCGCTGCGCCGTCCTTTCGCGCATGCCCGCAGGATCGTCCTCGTCTGGTCAGGGGTCTTTGCCCTGATGGCGCTCGGTGCCTTCCTCATGAAGACCTCGCAGGACTTCTCACGCCTCTGGTTCGGCACCTGGTACCTTTCCGGTCTCGCAACGCTCTTCGTCCTGCGGCTCGTGATGTCGCGCCTGATCCGCCGCTGGGCGCGCAACGGCACGATGGAACGCCGCGCGGTGATCGTCGGCGGCGGCAGCGGGGCGGAGACGCTGATCCGCTCGCTCGAACAGCAGGCCGACAACGACATCCGCATCTGCGGCATCTTCGACGACCGCAGCGACACCCGATCGCCGCCGATCGTGGCCGGCTACCCCAAGCTCGGCAACGTCTCGGAACTGATCGAGTTCGCCCGCATCGCGCGCATCGACATGCTGATCGTCTCGCTGCCGCTCACCGCCGAGTCGCGCGTCTTGTCGCTGCTCAAGAAGCTCTGGGTGCTGCCGGTCGACATCCGCCTGTCGGCGCATTCGAGCGAGCTGCGCTTCCGGCCGCGCGCCTACTCCTTCGTCGGGTCGGTACCGCTGCTCGACATCTTCGACAAGCCGATCAACGACTGGGACTCCGTCGCCAAGCGCGCCTTCGACATCGTCTTCTCGCTGCTCGGCATCCTGGTCTTCTCGCCGGTCATGATCGCGACGGCGATCGCCATCAAGCTCGATTCGAAGGGGCCGGTCCTCTTCAAGCAGAAGCGGCACGGCTTCAACAACGACGTCATCGAGGTCTTCAAGTTCCGCTCGATGTATGCCGACCAGTCGGACCCGACGGCGAAGCGCGCCGTCACCAAGGGCGATCCGCGGGTCACGCGCGTCGGTCGCTTCATCCGCAAGACGTCGATCGACGAGTTGCCGCAGTTCTTCAACGCGCTGCTCGGCAGCCTGTCGCTCGTCGGGCCGCGGCCGCACGCCATCGCCGCGCAGTCGCACAACCTGCTCTACACGGAGGTGGTCGACGGCTACTTCGCCCGCCACAAGGTCAAGCCGGGCGTCACCGGCTGGGCGCAGATCAACGGCTGGCGCGGCGAGATGGACACGGACGAGAAGATCCGCAAGCGCACCGAGTTCGATCTGCACTACATCGAGAACTGGTCGCTCTGGTTCGACCTCAAGATCCTCTTCCTGACGCCGATCCGGCTGCTCAACACGGAAAACGCCTATTGAGCGCGAGCGCCGCCCTTTCGCATCGCGCGGTCCCGCGCGCGGAGGTCAACGCCTGGCTGGCCGGCCTGCTGCCGACCGGCGCGGTGACGCTCGGCGTCTTCCTGTCGGGCTTCGTCATCCGCGAGCCGGCGCCTTACGAGCTCTACATGGTGGCGCTGATCGCCGTCTGGGCGCTGTTCGGACTGCGCATCTCGCGCGCCGTCACCCCGCTCGCCGTCCTGCTGGTCGTCTTCAACATCGGCGGGATGATCGCGGCGACCCAGATGGCGGTGCTGGGCGACGCGCCGCTCTACATCGCGGTCTCGCTGTTCCTCGCCTTCACCGCGATCTTCTACGCGGCCGTGCTCGACGGCCGGCCGCAGCTCTTCCGCCTGATCTTCCACGCCTGGGTGGCGGCGGCGCTCTTCACCTCCGTCCTCGGCATCCTCGGCTATTTCCACGCCTTTCCCGGCGCGGAGATGTTCACCAAGTTCGAGCGCGCGGCCGGCGCCTTCCAGGACCCCAACGTCTTCGGCCCGTTCATCACGCTGCCCGGCATCTACCTGCTCTACCGGATGCTCACCGGACCCGTGGCCAGGATGCCGCTGCTCGCCCTGCCGCTCGGCATCATCACGTTCGGCGTGTTCCTGTCCTTCTCGCGCGGCGCCTGGGGCCTGTTCGCCTTCTCGGCGCTGCTGCTCTCGCTGCTCCTGTTCATCCGCAGCCGCAGCGCCTTCTTCAGGCTGCGCCTCCTCCTGATGGGCGGCGTGGCCTTCGGCCTGCTGGCGGTCGGACTCCTTGTGGCGCTGCAGATCCCCGCCATCGCCGACATCTTCTCGACCCGCGCCCAGCTCGTCCAGGACTATGACGGCGCGCGCCTCGGGCGCTTTGCCCGCCATGCCATCGGCTTCGTGCTCGCGATGGAGAAGCCGCTCGGGATCGGCCCGCTGGTCTTCGGCAAGCTCTACGGCGAGGACACGCACAACATCTGGCTGAAGGCCCTGATGGACTATGGCTGGCTGGGCTTCGCCTGCTGGCTCACCATGATCGTCTGGACGCTGGCGGCCGGCCTGCGCATCCTGTTCCGCGACCGGCCGTGGCAGCCCTACCTCCTGTGCGCCTGGGTGGTGTTCCTCGGGCACGTGCTGCTCGGTACCGTCATCGACACCGATCACTGGCGCCACTTCTATCTCCTGCTCGGCCTCGTCTGGGGCGGGATCGCGCTGGAGCAGCGCCACCAGTGGACGGTGATGCGCCACTATCGGCCCGCGACATGCGCAACGACGGCAGCGCGCTGACGCTGCTCCCGGCCTCGATGCGATCCGGCCCTTGCGCCGACGGTCCGGCAAGGGCACTCCTGTCGCGACAAGGGAGACTGACATGGATCTGGGACTGAAAGACAAGGTGGCGATCGTCACCGGCGGCTCGCGCGGCATCGGCTTCGCCTGCGCGGAGGCGTTCCTGGCCGAAGGGGCGCGCGTCGGCATCGTGGCGCGCAACGAGGCCAGCCTTGCGGCGGCGAAGATGCGGCTGCCGGGCATCGCGACCGCCGTGGCGGATCTCGTCAACGCCGAAGCTGCACTGCGAGCCATCGACGCGCTGGAAGAGGAACTCGGAGCCGCCCACATCCTCGTCAACAGCGCCGGTGCCGCGCGCCGGACGCCGCCCGACGAGCTGTCCCCCGCAGCCTACCGGGCCGCCATGGACGCCAAGTTCTTCAGCTACGTCAACGCGATCGATCCCCTGGTCAAGCGGATGGCCGCACGCGGTGCCGGCGTGGTCGTCAATGTCGTCGGCAATGGCGGCAAGGTCGCGTCGCCGACGCACATCCCCGGAGGCGCCGCCAATGCCGCGCTGATGCTGATGACCGCGGGCCTCGCCAATGCCTACGCAGCGCGCGGCGTGCGGGTGGTGGCGGTCAATCCCGGAATCACCGAGACGGAGCGCATGACCCAGGGGCTGGAAGCGGATGCCCGTCTCGCCGGGACGACCGTCGAGGAGGCGCGCGCCCGCGGTCTGGCGCGCATTCCGCTCGGGCGCTTCGCGGCGCCGGGCGAGATCGCCGACATGGTCGTCTTCCTCGCTTCCGCACGCGCCAGCTACGTCACCGGCGTATCGATCGGCATGGACGGCGCGGCGAGCCCGATCGTCGTCTGAGGGAAAGGCACCGGGGGCCGCCCCGCCTTCGAGCGGGAAAGACCGGATTTTCCCCTTGCGCCGGTCCGCATCAGGCGATAGGGCTTCCCGCGGTTCGGAGCCGCGTGCTCACGGCAGGTCCCAGGGATCTCCGGCGGCTTCGGGCGGTTGAACAGGCGCCGAGCAGGGACTTCTTTCCTTCGGGCAGTAGCGCAGCCCGGTAGCGCACTTGACTGGGGGTCAAGGGGTCGTCGGTTCGAATCCGGCCTGCCCGACGGAAAGAAGTCCCGCCGTTCCCGGACCACCGATCCGAGAGGCCGACGCGAAGGCACCGCGGCCGATCGCTGCGAACCTCGTCCATGGTCAGGCCCGCGGCACGCCGGCGTGCGCTGGCCTGGTGGAGCCTAAGGGCGGCCGGCTTGCCGATCGGCCCGGGCTGCATCGGCGAAAGCATGTCTCCCGAAGGCGGGTATCGGTTCGGGCGAAAGACATGTCCGAAGACGAAGCGCCAAGGCGCGGCGAACGGATCTGGGGGATCGACGGACGCTGCAGTTTCAGTCCCGCGGCGGAATGGGCCTGGCGCTCTCCGGCGTCTCCATGTCGCCCGGCGCGTCGGTGTGGGTCTCTTCGCCAGTCGGCGGCGCGATCGGCGACGTCTCGGCGGACGGAAGGATCAGGAAGCACCCCAGGACGAGGCCACGAGCATCAGGACGCCCGCAAGGGCGATGATCTCGGTGCGCCGGCGCGGACGCGGATTGCCACTCGCCACGGCGGGTCGGTCCTCTCTGCTCCGTCCGGCACCGATCGTCTCAGGGCCGGCCGCGCGCGGCGGCCTCGGGGTCGCGACGGGTCACGGCGGCGACGACGATCTCCATCAGACCGACCATCAGGTGCGGCCACCAGATGATGCCGGCGAAACCGAAGAGCCACGGCGAGACGGCCAGCAGCGCCCCGCTCGCCATGTCGACGCCGAGATGCGCCCGCAGCGGGATGACCTTGGCCGCACTGAGTTCGTAGCGCGTGAGCAGGCTCATCACGATGACGACCGCGCCGATCAGCTGCGGCAGCCACTGCTCGACGCCGCCGGTGGCAAAACCGAACAGGTAGGGCGCGACGAGCAGAAGCAGTCCGGTGGCATAGTCGATGTATCCATGTGTCTTGGTGTCGATCATCGGAGGGTTCCCTTCCATCGCTGCGGGACCCGGGCATCCGCCTGCCCTCATGAGCGGCGGGTCCGTCCCCGTTCCGCCCTCCGAACCGCGACGCCGTCGGATCGTTCCGGCGGGAGGCCCGCACCCGGTCGCAGAGACATCCCACGCGCCCTTGGGCTGCTTGACGGCGCCGCGAAAATCGGACCTAACGCGGCCATCGAAAGGCCGGCCGGTCGTCGCCGATCGCGACGCCCGGGGGATCGGCGGGCGCGCGGGAGGCTGCCATGCAGACGGTGTTCATCCTCAACGGACCCAACCTCAACCTGCTCGGCAAACGCCAGCCGGAGATCTACGGCCGCGAGACGCTCGCCGACGTCGAGGCCGCGTGCCGGGCGCTCGCGGAGACGTCCGGCCTCGGCCTGCGCTTCATGCAATCCAACGCCGAACACCAGATCATCGACTGGATCCACGAGGCGCGGGAGGCGGCGGCCGGCATCATCATCAATCCGGGCGCCTTCACGCACACGTCGATCGCGATCCTCGACGCGCTGAACGCGTTCGAAGGACCCGTGCTCGAAGTCCACATCTCGAACGTGCACAAGCGCGAGAGCTTCCGCCATCATTCCTACGTCTCGCTGCGGGCGGACGGCGTGATCGCGGGCTTCGGGGTCGAGGGATACGCGCTCGCGACGCGCCGGATGGCGACGCTGCTGCGGCGCGGGTGACCGCATCGCCGGACGAACATGTCTGCCGGAAGCGGGCATCGGTTTCGGGTGAAAGACATGCGCGGGAACGGGACCAGGACCATCCGCTGCGCGTCACAAGACCACGGCACCACGGCGCGCTCCAGCCGCCGCGGAAATCGCGCCGCCGCGACCTGCGCGACGGCGCGACCGCCGCAGTCGGGTGTTGGGCCAAGTGTGCGGCGGCTTCGCAAGAACCACTGACTCGTCCCGGGGTTCCCTCGTCCACGCCGGCCATCCGCATGTCGGGATTCCGCCCTCTTCCCCGCGGAACCCCGCGCCATTGCCTGCGTTTCGTCCGGATCAGGCCGGCCTGCAAGCACGGGGACGTCGTTTTGGCGAGTTACGAAGATGGGAAGACCAGGATCCGCGCAGGCGACACCGGGTCGCGGATCCTCGTAATGGATCCGCCGCCGTCGGGAACACAGTCCGGGCCGTCCGGCGATACCCAGCGCTTCGATCCCCAGCCGCTGATCGCGTCGCTGGAGCGGCGCGACGCGCTGTCGGACGAGGAGCGGCAGGCGCTGCGCGATCTGCCGTGGCGACTCAAGCGTTTCGGCGACGGCGAGGAGATCGTCGCGGAAGCCGCCCGGCCGACGGAGAGCTGCCTTCTGGTCGACGGGCTGGCCGCTCGCAGCCGGCACCTCGCCAACGGCAACCGCCAACTGACGGCGCTGCACGTGCCGGGCGATTTCGTCGATCTGCACGGCTTCTTTCTCAAGATCATGGACCATGCCGTCATCTCGCTGACCCCGGTGACCGTGGCGATGGTGCCGCACCGCGACATCCAGCGGCTGGCGACCGAGATGCCGCATCTGGGCCGCGTGCTCTTCATGATGGTCGCCATCGACGCCGCCATTCAGCGCAACTGGATTGCCTGTATGGGCCGCATGGAGCCGATCCGCCACCTCGCCTACCTTGTCTGCGAAGTGTACCGGCGCCTGGAAGTGGTGGGGCTCGTGGAGAACGGCTCCTTCGACTTCCCGCTGACGCAGGCGGAGATCGCCGACCTCGTGGGGCTCTCGATCGTGCACACGAACCGGACGTTGCAGGACCTTCGTGCGACCGGCCTCACCACCTGGAAAGGCAATCGCATCACGATTCGCGACTGGGACGGTCTCGTCAGGCTCGCCGACTTCGATCCGACTTATCTCAACCTTTTTCATCACCCGCGCTGACGCCTCTTGCAGGCCGGATCCACCCTTCTTGCGCAAGTGTAACCGCATCGGCTGCACCAACTTTATTCAAATGATCCGCCGTTGCCTTCAAACTGTGCTGCGGCCTGTCGCCGAAACGACACAGTGAGCCGATGGCGGACTAGCGCCGACCCCGCGCAATCTCCAATGCATTGACACGGCTTCTTGTTTGACCCAACGTCAGACTGGAATGACGCGGCGGCCGGAGGGTTTTGTGCAACTGAGGATGCGAGTTCTCTTGGCGGCGGGCGCATTTCTGTGCTCGACCGCCGCTTCCGCGCAGACCGATCCCAAGGTCGCGCCGAAGACGGTTGCCCCTCCACAGGTCACCGCCGACGTCGCGACCCTGCAGGCGCAGCGCACGGCGCTGTTCCAGCGCATGCTCGAAAAGCCCGACGATCTCGACACGGCCTTCCGGTACGCAGCCCTCTCCGCGCAAGTGGGCGATCTCGAAGCGGCGATCGCTACGCTGGAGCGCATGCTCATCTTCGCGCCCGGCCTGCCGCGTCTGCAGCTCGAACTCGGCGTGCTGTACTACCGGCTCGGCGCCTTCGAGACGGCACGGACCTACTTCACGTCCGCGATCTCCGGCCAGCAGGTGCCGGACGAGGTGCGGGCCAAGGTGGAGGAATACCTGGCGGGCATCGCGACGGCGGAGATGGATACGCGGTTCTCGGGTCAGGTCCGTCTCGGGGTACGCTACCAGACCAACGCCAACCGTGCCCCGGGCATCGGCACCGTCCTGACAAGCGGCGGCCTGACGATCGATCCGGGATCGGCAGGCGCGTCCGACGGCAACGTCTACGGCGCCGGGCTGTTTCACTTCAGCTACGACCTGCCCAGCCAGGGCGATTCGCTCGAGGTCGACCTCATCACCTATGCCTCAAAGCAGTTCGAGCGCGACGAGCTCGACACGGCGCTCGGGGAGGTCACCTTCGGCCCGGCCTTCGACATGGGCCGTTTCGGCATCGACAACGCGGTGCTCGGCGTCTACGGCATCGCGTCCGGCGCTTTCGTCAACGACCACTTCTATTCGGCGGCCGGCGGTGCGGGCGCACGCTTCGTCATCCGCCCCTCGGCCCGAACGTCGCTGCTCACCGCCTTCGAATACCGCTACCGGGACTACCAGGAATCCAGCGCGGCTCCGACCGCCGACAACCGCGACGGCAGCGAGTACCGCCTCTACACGAACAACAGCTACATCGTGACGCCGAGCTTCATGCTGACCGGTGGCGGCTACGTGCAGCTGACCGAAGCCGAGCGCAGCTATCTCGCCTATGTCGAGGCCGGCATCTCGGGCGGCTTCAGCTATGCCTTCGCCTCGCCGCTGGGCGGCCAGTACGGTCCCTGGACGCTGTCGCCGACCGCCGGCTACGTGTACCGCGCGTATGACGAGGCCGATCCGGTCATCGACCCGACCCAGGCCGAGGTGGACCACGAGGCCTATGTGGGCGCCAGCCTGCTGGTGCCGGTGTCCAGGAGCTGGTCGCTGATGGCCGACGGCGAGTACCGCAACGTCAGTTCCAACTATGCGATCCGCGACTACGACAACGTCTCCGTCTCGCTCAGCGTCGTGAAGAGGTTCTGACCATGGCTGCCCCCTTCGCACGATCGGTCCCGATGCGCAGCCTCGCCGCCGGCGTGGCCGCCGTCGCTCTCGTGTCGGCACAGGCGCCCGCCTTCGCCAAGGTAGGCGTTGCCGCCGCCGTCAACACCGACGCCAAGGGTCGGCCGCCGGGGGCCGCGCCGCGCATCATCTCGCTTGGTCAGAACGTCATCTTCAACGAAGAGATCACCACCGACGGACGCGGGCTCGTCCAGATCCTGCTGCTCGACGGCACCACCTTCACGGTCGGGCCGAACAGCCAGCTCACCATCGACGAGTTCGTCTACAACCCCGCGACCGGCGACGCCAAGGTCGTCGCTTCCGTCGCCAAGGGCGCGTTCCGCTTCATCGGCGGCCAGACCAGCCGCCGGCCGGACGGCGCCACGATCAACACGCCGGTGGGCACCATCGGCATCCGCGGCGCCATGGTCGAGGGTCGTGTCGAATCCTCCGACAAGGCCCTGTTCTCCATGATCTTCGGCGACGAGGTGCAGTTCCGGGGCCGCGACGGCCGGCGCTCGCGCATCTACGAGCCGGGCTATACGCTGGTCGTCCAGGGCGGCCGCGGCGGCGGGCTCGACACCAACGTGCGGCGCCGAACGGAGAGCGACGCCTCGACGTTCCAGTCCGACCTGTCCGGCGGCGACGGGCAGACGGGCGGCTCCGACGAGCAGCCGAACGACGGGACGGTGCAGAACAGCCCGCTCCCGCAGAGCAACTCGAACCTCCCCAACAACGCGCCGCTGCCCACGCCGCGTTCGGTTGCGGTGAAGGCGACGGACGTCGACGACATCGAGACCAATGTCGGCGACGTCGACACGCGCGGCGAGGTCACGACACCGGCCACGAGCTCCGGCACGGTCTATTATGGCGGACCCGGCGCCGTTTCGGGCTTCAGCTTCAGAAGCCTCAGCGTGCCTCAGATCTTCACGCAGGAAGAGGTGACCTTCACGAAAACCGGCGGACGTCTGGTTTCGGACGAAGCCGCGATCGACCTTCCCGACTACACCGGGACACAGGGCGATGCGGGCCTCGAGACCTTCACGGTCGACGACGGACTCTTCGGCGCCGATTCCCTCACCGGCTATGCCTATGCCGGCCGCGGCGATTTCGCCGCCTACCTGCTCGAATACGGGACGGAGACGGCCTACCCGTTCTACATGATCCACGGCACGGGAACGGAGCTCACGGAAGCGCCGGAGAACGTCTCGCTCAACGACATCCGCCGCTACACGCTGACCTCGGACCCGAGCACGGGCGGCGTGCCGTTCTTCGCGCCGACCTCCTACGGTCCCGTCACGAACGCGAGTTCGACCGATTTCTACATCGTCGAGCCGGGCGGTTCGACCACCGGCGAATTCGAGACCTTCATGAGCTGGATCTCGATCGAGGGCGACGGGCTGAACCAGAAGAGTGCGGCCTTCGTCACGGCTTCGGCGGCCAGCGAAGACGAGGCGGGCACCGATACTCTCGAAGGGTCGCGCCGCGGCAGCTATCGTTCGTCCTCCTATGACGGCGCCGTCAACATGCGCGGCTACATGACCACGCTCGCCGGTCCGGACGGATCGCATTTCTTCGGCGACAATGCCGACCATTTCGTCATCGGCTCGACGCTGGACCCGAACGATTCCTTCGTCGATTCCTCCGTCGATCCCTATGACGAGGACGGCACCTTCGTCACGCAGCACGTGGCCGCGCTGGTCGAGGAAACGCCGCAGGAGAACGTCGCGCGCACGACGCGGACGGTCTCGGGATTCATGGCCGGCGCCATGGAAACCAATTTCGATCCGAACTACCCGGTCGCGCTCGCCGGCGAGGCTGGTCCGAATTTCTTCATGCAGCTGAACGCCGAAAACAATTCGGTGGCGGCGGTCGGCGTGGTCACCGACGTCCGGGGCAACGACCTGGAGGTGGACAAGTATCTGCTCACCTTCGGCGCCGCGCCAGAGGGGGTGGACGGCGTCCCGATCGGCGGCTTCAGTCCGCTGGTTACCACCGGCGAGGGCGCCACGGGCGGCAACACCTTCGTCAATGACGACGTCTACGGCGCGGTCCAGAACAATTCCCCGCTGAACACCCGCATCCTGACGGACGCGGACTATTACAACGAGATCGAAGGCGAGGAGGTCGCCCACACCGACACGACGAATGCGGGCAGCTATCTCGTGTCCGGCCGCGCCGTCCCGATCGAAGGCTATTCGCACTGCGCGGACTGCGACTTCATCGACTGGGGCTGGTGGGGCACGCGCGTCGTCGTGGAGCCGGAGGAGAGCGAAGCGCTCCCCTATGGCCGGCGCGACTACGTCCACATGGGGACCTGGGTCGCAGGCGACATCACCGCAGCGGTCGACATGCCGATCAATGTGCGCGCGACCTACGAAGGCACGATGCTGGGCACGGTCGCATCGTATCAGGGCGAAGCCGGTGCCGCGCAGTACATCGCGTCCGGCACGTTCGGCATGAGCTACAACTTCAACGACCGCGCCGGCGAGTTCTGGATCGACAATTTCGCCGGTGTCTCTCTCGATGGCGTCGCCTACGGGATCGGCGAATCGCAGCAGGCCGAGTTCTACGCCACCAACGGGGAAAGCCAGACCTATTTCTACGTCAGCGGCGCCTTCGTCAACGACGGCGAAACCATCGCCGCCGGCGTGATCGGCGATTTCACGATCAACAACGAAGACTTCTACGCCGTCGGCACGATCGTCGGCAAGCAGACGGAGCGGGTCGAGATCGTGACGGCGCGGGTGCTGACGGCGCCGGACATCTTCGTCCCCCTCGGGTCGGAGGATTCCTTCGAGAATGCGGGCCAGCGCGGTCTCGTCGGCACGACGGAAGCGTCCGACCGCAACATCGTCTTCGACAAGGTCGGCGGTCTCCTCATGAACGAGGACACGCTCACCTCGCTTCCCGACCTCACCGGAACCGTGGGCGACGAGGGGCTCGCGACCACGATCATCGGCGGGACGATCGCCGACGGCCAGGCCGTCTCGGGCGTCGCCTATGCCGGTGCCGGCGACTTCGCGGCCTATTTCCTCGGCTTCGATGGCGATCCGCGCGATCCCTATCAGGTGATCGTCGGCACGCCGACCTCCAGCGAAGTGATCTCCAGCCTCAACACCGGGACGAACGTGCGCGAGTACACGCTGACGCAGGATCCCATCGAAGGAATCGACGCGCCCTTCTTCGTGGACGATCTGTTCGGCGCCGTCGACAACCAGTTCCTCAGTTCCTCGAACCTCTTCATCGTGGAATCGGATACGGCTGCGAACTACGGAACGGGCGAGACCAATCTCGACGCGAAGCTGTTCCAGTCCTGGATCTATATCGAGGGGGAAGGCTCGAACCAGAAGAGCGCGGCCTTCGTCATCGCAAGCCCGGTCGGCATCGACGACGAAGGCGACGCCACGCTTGCCGGCATCCGGCGCGGCTCGTTCCGCTTCGACGCCGGCGAAGGGCCGGCCAACATGCGCGGCTCGGTGGTCGCCACGGCGGGGCCCTCCGGCAATGCGTTCTTCGGCGCCAATGCCGAGCATTTCGTCCTGGGCGCCAGCATCACGCCTGCGGATGGGTTTGCCGATACGACGCTGAACAACGCCGGATACACGGGCAACCAGCAGGACGGTTATCTGGCAGACGGCTTCCCCTTCGCGACCCATCACGTGGCCTCGCTGACGGACACGACCCCGCAGGGCGAACTCAGCCGCACGACGCGCACCCATCAGGGCTTCATGGCCGGCCTGTTCGAATCGAGCGACGGCGGCGCCGAAAACCCCTACATCGGCATGAGCGGCATCAATCCGACGCTCACGCTGTCGACCGATGCGGTGAACAACACCGTTTCCGCGTCGGCGGTCCTCTACGACACCCTCCAGGTGCCGGGCGAGTACTGGCCGAGCACCAACGGCGTCGTCGACTACTACGCGCTCAGCTTCGGCGGTGTCGGAAGCGCCTTCGTCGACGACGACCGCTTCGGTGCGGTCCATGACGGCAGCAACGAGAACACCCGTCTCGTCACGGAGGACGAACAGGATCTTCCCAACAAGGCGGGCGACAATCCTGGCAGCTACATCGTGTCCGGCCGGGCGAATCCCATCGACGGCTATGCCCATTGCAGCGACTGCTCGTTCCTCGACTGGGGCTGGTGGGGTACGCGGGTCAGGACTGAGGTCGATACGGGCGAAGGAACCGAGACGCGGACGGATTATGCCCACATGGGAAGCTGGGTCGCGGGCGACATCACCCATCCGGACGACCTGCCGACGAACATCGTCGCCACCTATTCCGGCACGGCGCTCGGCAACGTCACGCGTCAGAACCAGGAGGGGACATCGACATACATCGCGTCGGGCACGATGAACATGACCTTCGACTTCAACGACCGGACCGGAACCGTGAACCTGAACTCGTTCGATGGCTTGAACCTTTCCGCCGGGGTGAGCGACGCGTCGACCAGCAATCAGGCACTGTTTTCGGGCTATCTCAGCGGCTCCGGGATGAACGGCGCCGTCAACGGCGCCTTCGTGAATAATGGTCCGATCAAGGCCGGCGGGGTCATCGGGAACTTCGGGTTCCAGGGCGTGAGCGGAAGCGACAACGTCATGGCCACAGGAACGATCGCCGGGAGCGCACAGAGCGGGATCGGAAACTGACGCCTGCCATGAACCGTCAGGGCATGGATTCGGGCGATCGGTACCGCGAGGCGGCGTCGGAACCGTGACGTGACCAGCCTCGCCAGGAATCTCGGCGCGACCCTGCGGCGCTATCGCCGGACGTCCATCTGGGCGGCGGGCGTGCTGTCGGCGGCCTTCGTCATCCTCGCCGCCTTTTCGCCGTTCAGCCCGGTCGACCGGCTGAACGCCATGGTCTTCGACGGCTACCAGGCCATCAAGCCCCGGCAGCCGGCCGGCAGCCCGGTCACCGTCATCGACATCGACGACGCCAGCATCGGCGAACTCGGGCAATGGCCCTGGCCGCGCACGGTGCTCGCCCGCATCATCGCCACCATGACCGACATGGGCGCGGCGTCGATCGGGCTCGACATGCTGCTGGCCGAGCCGGACCGCACCTCGCCCGTGCTGGCGCTGCAGGACCTGCGGCGGCAGGGGTTCCAGGTGACCGAGCCGCCGCAGGGCGCGGTGCTCGACAACGATGCCTATCTGGCCGACGTGCTCGCACGCTCGCCCGTCATCGCCGGACTGGCGCTGGCCGAGACCACGCGCACGCCGCCGCCCGATCCCAAGGCCGGCTTCGGCTTCGGCGGCCTCAGCCCGCTCGAGTACCTGCCCGGCTACGAGGGCAGCGTGCGCAACCTCGCCGTCCTCGACGCGGCCGCCCCCGGCATCGGCCTGATCAACTTCCCCCCTGCCCGCGACGGCGTCGTGCGGCAGATCCCGCTGATCGCCCGTTACGGGGAGAAGCTCTATCCGGCCCTGTCCATGGAATCGCTGCGGATCGCGCAGGGCGCCTCCAGCTTCGTGATCCGCAGCACCGGGGCACATGGCGAGCACGACACCGGGTTGCCGGGCATGGTGGCGGTGAAGAACGGCCACTACGAGGTGCCGACGAGCCCCGACGCGACCATGTGGGTCTATTTCTCCGGACAGAAGGTGGCCAACGTCGTGCCTGCGGCCGAACTCGCGCGCGACACGGTCGATCCGGCGCTCGCTGACGTGATCGCCGGCCACATCGTGCTGATCGGCACGTCGGCCATCGGCCTGCGCGACCTCGTCTCCACCCCCCTCGCCTCGGGCGTGCCGGGCGTGCTGGTCCATGCCGAGATCATCGACCAGATCCTCGGCGGCACCTTTCTGAGCCGGCCCGACTGGGCCGTCGGTGCCGAGGTGGCTCTGGCCGTGGTGCTGACGATCCTGGTGCTGGCCTTCCTGCCGGCGCTGCCGGCGCTCGCCAATGCGCTGGTGGCGGCGGCCGCCATCGCCATCGCGGTGGTCACCGGCTGGCTCGCCTTCGCCTGGTACAACATGCTGCTCTCGCCCATCCTGCCGGCGCAGAGCAGCCTGCTCGCCTACGGCATCGCGTCGGGCGTGCGCCTGCTGGTCAGCGAAAGCGAGCGCCGCTACATCCGCTCGGCCTTCAGCCACTATCTCGCGCCGTCGATGGTCGAGAAGCTGATGGACAATCCGCAGAGCCTGGTGCTCGGCGGCGAGAACAAGGAACTGACGCTGCTGTTTGCCGATATCCGCGGCTTCACCACGCTCTCCGAAAAGCTCGGCGCCAACGAGCTCACCGAGTTCCTCAACAACTACCTCACTCCCATGACGGACGTGCTGATGGAGCGCGGCGCGACCATCGACAAATACATGGGCGACGGCATCATGGCATTCTGGAACGCGCCCCTCGACGTCGCCGACCACCGGCGCAGGGCCTGCGAAAGCGTGCTCGCCATGCAGGCGGCGCTCGTCGGCTTCAACCGCCAATTCGGAACGGACATCGCCGTCGGCGTCGGCCTCAATACGGGCATCTGCTGCGTGGGCAATCTCGGCTCGCGCCAGCGTTTCGACTATTCGGCGATCGGCGACCCGGTGAACGTCGCCGCGCGCATCGAGGGCATGACCAAGCAGTACGGACTGTCGAACCTGATTTCGGGCAGCACGGCCGAGGGCATGGACGATTTCGCCATGCTGGAGGTGGACCGGGTGAAACTGGTCGGCCGTGCCGAGCCGACGCCGGTCTACACCCTGCTTGGCCAGCGCGACGTGAAGGAGAGCCAGGCGTTCCGTGCGCTGAAGGCGCGCCACGACCGTTTCCTCGCGCAGTATCGTTCACTCGATTTCGACGCGGCCGAACAGACGCTCGACGATTTCGATGCCGACGCGCCGGTCGAACTCGCGAAGCTCTACAAGATCATGCGCGGTCGTCTGGCCGTGCTGCGGGCCGATCCGCCGCCTGCCGGCTGGGACGGGACCTACACCGCGCGGGAGAAGTAGACCTCGCGATCTCGTCCGGACGTTCGTGGACGGGAACCCCGGACACATCCCCGCGTTGGCGTCCGCGTGATCCGCAGGCTACGATCGGCCCGGATCCGACGCGTCATGGAGGGGTTCGTGGACGAGCAGGCCATCATCGTCGAATACGAAATCGAAGAGGGGCGTATCGACGCCTTCCGCGCGCTGGTTCTCGACCATGCGCGCCGTACGCTCGCCGAAGAGCAGGGCTGCCTTCGCTTCGAGGTGCTGGAACCGGTCGACCGCCAAGGCGAGCCGATCCCCAACCGCTTGATGGTGAGCGAGATCTACGCCAGCCCCCTCGCGGTGGAGCAGCACGGACAGAACCCCCGGCTCGAAAGGGTGCGCGCCGCCATGGCGCCGCTGGTGAAATCGCGCCGCCTCGTGATGGCGCGCGTTCTCGACCACGTCCGCGCAGAGGAAGGCATCCGCCCCGAACATCTGACGGCCGCGAACGACGACTGACCGCCGATCGTGCGCCCGCCCTGCCCGCGGGCTATCGGACCTGGTCGAGCAGCCGCTTGCACTCGAGCAGGTCGAACAGGGCCTCCTGCAGGAGAGCCCGGTTGTCGCGGGTGAGCTTCGACCCGTCGGACGGCACGGCGCCGTCATCCTCCGCCTTGCCGAGGCCGAAAAAGCGCCTGTTGGGGCGAACCTTCGGTTCACCGACCAGCATTTCATCGTCCTGGCCACGCGCCTGCGGAGCGGCCGGCGCCGCCACCGGTGCCGGAGCGGCCTGCTGCTTGCGCTGGGCAATGACCTCGGCTGCGGCGAGATCGCCCGCGCCGATCGCGGCGACGAACTGGTTGCCGTTGTCGCGAAGAAGCTTCTGGACGCCCTTGATCGTGTAGCCCTGGTCGTAGAGCATGCTCTTAATGCCCTTGATCAGGTCGACGTCCTGCGGGCGATAGTAGCGGCGCCCGCCTCCCCGCTTCAGGGGCTTGATCTGCGTGAAGCGAGTCTCCCAGAAGCGGAGCACGTGCTGCGGCAGATCGAGATCCTCAGCCACCTCGCTGATGGTGCGGAATGCATCCGGGCTCTTTTCCATATCTCGGGCTCTCTCGGCGAATCATCGCCCCCCATCTCAACCGGTTGCGCTCCGCCGTTCAAGGGCGCAGCCAATGGCCGCGCCGGCAGAGCCGCGCCGCCCGCCGATGGCGATCAGCCCTTGGCCTTCGCCTTCCGGTGGGCTTCCAGGATGCGGTTCTTCAGGACGTTGGATGCCTTGAACGTCATCACCTTGCGCGGAAGGATGGGCACTTCCTGGCCGGTCTTGGGATTGCGACCGATCCGCTCGTTCTTCTCGCGAACATGGAACGTCGCGAAGGAGGAGAGTTTCACCGTCTCGCCGGCGACGATCGCCGTGCAGATTTCGTCGAGCACCATCTCGACCAGTTGAGCGGATTCGGTGCGCGACAGGCCGACTTTCCGATAGACGGACTCGGCAAGATCGGCGCGCGTCAGAGTCTTTCCCCCCATCGATCCGTCCATTCATCAAAAAGTTGTAATTATTCTATGTGCATAGGTTAGGAAATCGAACCCCGAAGGTCAAGAAGACCCTAGTCTGGGGTTCAGTCGCGATCTACCAGCGGATCAGGACCGCTCCCCAGGTGAATCCGCCGCCCATCGCTTCCAGCAGAACGAGATCGCCGCGTTTGATGCGGCCGTCCGCAACCGCCACCGAAAGGGCGAGCGGAACCGATGCTGCCGACGTATTGCCGTGAAGGTTGACCGTCACCACCACCTTCTCCTCGGCGATCCCGAGCTTCTTGGCGGAGGCGTCGATGATGCGCTTGTTGGCCTGGTGAGGGACGAACCAGTCGAGATCGTCGGCTGTGATCCCGCCCGCCTCGAACGTCGCCTCGATGACGTCGGTGATCATTCCGACGGCGTGCTTGAACACCTCGCGGCCTTCCATGCGCAGGTGCCCGACCGTCCGGGTGGTCGAGACGCCGCCATCGACGTAGAGCTTCTGCTTGTGGGTGCCGTCCGAGCGCAGGCTGGCGGCGAGGACGCCGCGGTCCGCCAGGCCGCCCTCCCCTTCGGCCGCTTCCAGGACGAGCGCGCCGGCGCCGTCGCCGAACAGCACGCAGGTCGACCGGTCGGTCCAGTCGAGCAGCCGTGAAAAGGTTTCCGCTCCGATCACGAGGACGCGCCTGGCGAGACCGCCGCGGATATAGAGGTCGGCCGTGGTCACCGCATAGACGAAGCCGCTGCACACCGCCTGGAGATCGAAGGCGAAGCCGTGGCGCATGCCGAGGCGTTCCTGGATCTCGACCGCGGTCGCCGGAAAAGTGTGGTTGGGCGTCGATGTCGCGAGAACGATCAGGTCGACGTCCTGCGCGGTGAGCCCGGCTGCGTCCAGGGCAGCACGCGCGGCCGCCTCGCCCAGCGAGGCCGTCGTCTCGTCGTCGGAGGCGATGTGGCGCTGCGTGATTCCCGTCCGCTGCACGATCCAGGCGTCGGAGGTCTCCACCATGCCTTCGAAATCGGCATTGCGCATGATGCGCCGTGGCAAGGCGGAGCCGACGCCGCGGACTACAGAACGAATCATTTCCTGCCCCTATAAGTCGGTCGGCTCGCCATCGGGTCGCTGACCGGCGCGCCTTGTGGGCATCGCGGCGTGGAAGGCGTCGATGTCGGCGCGGATCTTGTCGATCAGTTTGTTGCGGGCCATGTCGTAGCCGAGTTCGACGGCGGCTGCAAAGCCCTCGTCGTCGGTCCCGCCATGGCTCTTCACGACGATCCCGTTGAGGCCGAGGAACACGCCGCCGTTGATCTTGCGCACGTCCATCTTCTCGCGCAGGCGCTGGAAGGCGCTGCGGGCGAAGAGATAGCCGATCTTGGCCATCAGCGTCCTGGACATGGCCGAGCGCAGGTATTCGCCGATTTGCTTGGCGGTCCCCTCGGCGGTCTTCAGGGCGATGTTGCCGGCAAAACCCTCCGTGACGACCACGTCCACCGTGCCGCGGCCGATGTCGTCACCCTCCACGAAGCCGTGGTAGCGCATCGAGGCCAGTTCGGCCTCGCGCAGCAGGCGACCGGCCTCGCGCACGTCCTCCTGGCCCTTCACCTCCTCGACGCCGACGTTCAGCAGACCGACCGTCGGCCGTTCGACCTGGAACAGGGCGCGCGCCATGGCGCTGCCGAGGATGGCGAAGTCGATCAGCTGGTGCGCATCGGCGCCGATCGTCGCGCCGACGTCGAGAACGATGCTCTCGCTCCTGGCCGTCGGCCAGATGGCGGCGATCGCGGGGCGCTCGATCGCGGCCATGGTGCGCAGGCAGAATTTCGACATGGCCATCAGCGCGCCGGTGTTGCCGGCCGAGACGCACACGTCGGCGTCGCCCGCCTTCACGGCCTCGATCGCTTTCCACATCGAGGACTTCCAGCGACCGTGGCGCAGCGCCTGGCTCGGCTTGTCGTCCATGCGGACCGACACCTCGCAATGCGTGAAGCTCGAGATCGCGGCCAGGCGCGGATATTTGAGCAGCACGGGCGACACGGCGTCGTCGCGTCCGAAGATCAGAAACCGGACGTCGGACCGGCGCTGAGCGACGTTGTCCAGGCCGTGAAGAACGACCTCCGGACCGTGGTCGCCGCCCATGGCATCGATGGAGATTCTGATCACACTCGTCTCGTCGTTGGTTGCCGGCCTGCGGCGCCTCGCCAAAGCCCGGCGAAAATATCCTTTTTCGAAGCGCGCACAACCGGAATCGGTTCCTGCGATCCCATTCAGCCTTCCGGCTTGAGGGACCGGAGCTTCGCGAAGGGAGAAACCTTCTCCCCCGGTTCGTCGCGGTTGGCAGTTCCGAGGGCTGCCGCGGCGCTGGGGGTGCGCGGATAGGGGTCGATCGCCAGGGCGAAGAATTCCTCGGCCGTCGCGCCGACGTCGATCGTATCGCCGACGAAGAGCTCCGGCGCATCCGGGCCGTCCGGATCGATGAGGAGTTCGCCCGACGGGTCGGCGACGCGCCTGGCGAGCGAAGAGCCTTCGGGAATGTAGATGGCGTCGATGGCCTCGTGGATGGACGCCGGAACCGGCTCGAGCGTCACCACGCAGGCCTGCAGGATCTCCGCCTCCACGTGACCCGTCACCCGCACGCCGTCGCGCTTCCAGGGGACAACGAGCAGGTCGGCATGCAGGCGATCCACCGACAGCAGGTCGTGCTCGGCGGCGAGTGCCGCGCGCTGGCCCTCATCGGCATCGATCAGCACGGGCATTCCCTTGCGCGGTAGCCGCAGGACGTTCGCCTTGAAGGAGATCGGGCTCTGGGTGTAGCTTGGGCTGGTCATGATCGTCCGGCCGTTAATCCGCGCGCGCCGGGAATGCCAGCCGTCCTGCCGCGATTTCCTCCGACGGCTGGGCAGAGAGCCCCGAATGGGCCTCCATGACATAGGCCGCCAGAAGCGGTGCCTCAGCCCAATCCGCAGCTTCGGGCATGACGTTGCGGGCGAGCGCCCTGGCCAGCGCCGCGTGGTCGCCGGCGTCGACCGCTTCGCCATAGGCCTGCGCCCGGCCGTAGAACATCCGCGCGAGCTTCTTCATGCGCTTGGGCACGCCCGTGTCGCCGATCCCCAGTTCGCGAAGCGAGTGGTCGACGTCGGTGAAGAACTCGTCGGTGAGCTGCTGGGCGATCTCGCGCAGCGCGGGTTCGTCGCGACGGCAGCGGTGGAGGAACAGGAACATGTGCAGCGACAGCATTTCGAACCGGCCGAGCGGCGAGTCGGGCACGTTCCACTGCGAATAGAACGCCGGTTGCCGCGCCGCCGCCACTATTCGTTCGTAGAGGCTGTCGAGGACGTTCCGGTTCGATGTCCGCCAATGGCCGAAGAGGCGTGAAAGCATGCCGGGGGGTCTCCACGAGCGCCGGTTCCGGGCTTCCGGTTGCATCGGCGAAGAAGCTGGTTTACCGAGTTCGCGGCCCCGCGCAAGGATGATGGCCGCATTTGCATGGAGATGTCGGTGCCCTTTCACGATTTCAAGTCCCGGATGATCTTTCTGCCGGGTCTCGCGGTTGCCGTGCTCGCGCTGCCGGCCTGCAGCACCGATGCGCTGAACCCGCGCGAGACGATCACCCAGGGCTACGTCGCCGACGAACAGGCGCTCGAACTCGTTCCCGTCGGCTCCAGCCGGGAGCAGGTGCTGCTCGCCCTCGGCACGCCGTCGACGACGGCCACCTTCGACACCGAAGTGTTCTACTACATCTCGCAGACCCGCGTGCGGCAGGCAGCCTTCATGAATCCGAAGCTCGTCGACCAGCGCATCATGGCGGTCTATTTCGGCAAGGACGGCCGTGTCGAGAACATCGCCAATTACGGCCTGCAGGACGGCAAGGTGTTCGACTTCGTCTCGCGCACGACACCGACCGGCGGCAAGGACCAGGGCTTCATCGGCCAGCTGCTGTCGGGCGTGGCCGGCGGCGGCGCCGCGGCTGCCCAGCAGGCGGGCCGCATCCTCGGCGGCAGCGGCATGTGACGCGCACCCGGCCCCTTCGGGCCGGGCTTTCGGACATCCCATCGGTGCGGAAAAAAAGAGACCCGCGGGATCGCTCCCGCGGGTCTTTTCGTCGTCCGTCCGGCCTGCCGGTCAGCTGTGGGCGAGCACGGCCAGCAGCAGGAGCGCCATGATGTTGGTGATCTTGATCGCCGGGTTCACGGCAGGGCCGGCAGTGTCCTTGTAGGGATCGCCGACGGTGTCGCCGGTGACCGAGGCCTTGTGGGCATCGGAACCCTTGAGGTGCTTGACGCCGTCCTTGTCGACGAACCCGTCCTCGAACGACTTCTTGGCGTTGTCCCAGGCACCGCCGCCGGACGTCATCGAAATGGCGACGAAGAGGCCGTTGACGATGACGCCGAGGAGCGAGGCGCCGAGCGCCGCGAAGGCCGAGGCCTTGGAGCCGGAGATCAGCAGCACGCCGAAATAGACGACGAGCGGCGCCAGCACCGGCAGCAGCGAGGGGATGATCATCTCCTTGATCGCCGCCTTGGTCAGCATGTCGACCGCGCGGGCATAGTCGGGCTTCGACGTCCCGGCCATGATGCCGGCGTCGGCCTTGAACTGCCGCCGCACCTCCTCGACGATCGAGCCCGCCGCACGGCCGACGGCCGTCATGGCGATGCCGCCGAACAGGTAGGGGATCAGGCCGCCGAAGATCAGGCCCGCCACGACGTAGGGGTTGGAGAGCGAGAACGACACGTTCTCCATGCCTGCGAAGTAGGGGTAGGTGGCGGCGTTGGCGATGAAGTACTCGAGGTCGTAGGAGTAGGCCGCGAACAGCACGAGCGCGCCGAGGCCGGCCGAGCCGATGGCGTAGCCCTTGGTCACGGCCTTGGTGGTGTTGCCGACCGCGTCGAGCGCGTCGGTCGACTGGCGCACTTCCTTGGGAAGGCCCGACATCTCGGCGATGCCGCCGGCATTGTCGGTCACCGGTCCGAAGGCGTCGAGCGCCACGATCATGCCGGCGAGGCCGAGCATGGTGGTCACGGCGATCGCGGTGCCGAACAGGCCGGCGAGCTGGAAGGTGACGATGATGCCGCCGACGATGACGATCGCCGGAAGTGCGGTCGACTCGAGCGAGACGGCCAGGCCCTGGATGACGTTGGTGCCGTGGCCGGTCACCGACGCCTGGGCGATGGAGTTGACGGGGCGCTTGTTGGTGCCCGTGTAGTACTCGGTGATGACGACGATCAGCCCGGTCACCACGAGGCCGACGAGGCCGCAGATGAACAGGTTGGTGCCGGTGATGGCGACACCGCCGCCCACCCCGATGTCGCCCCAGCCGATGGTCAGCGAGGTCGCCGCGCCGAGGCCGACGATCGACAGCAGACCGGTGACGATGAGACCCTTGTAGAGGGCGCCCATGATCGAGCCGTTGGAACCGAGCTTCACGAAGAAGGTGCCGATGATGGAGGTCAGGATGCAGGCGCCGCAGATCGCGAGCGGGTAGATCATGACGCTGCCGAGCACGGCGGAACCGCCGAAGAAGATCGCGCCGAGCACCATGGTGGCCACCACGGTCACGGCGTAGGTCTCGAACAGGTCGGCGGCCATGCCGGCGCAATCGCCGACATTGTCGCCGACGTTGTCGGCGATGGTCGCCGGGTTGCGCGGATCATCCTCCGGGATACCGGCCTCGACCTTGCCGACGAGGTCACCGCCGACGTCCGCACCCTTTGTGAAGATGCCGCCGCCGAGACGGGCGAAGATGGAGATGAGGGAGGCGCCGAAGCCGAGCGAGACGAGCGCGTCGATGACGGCCCGGTCGTTCGGGGCGAACGCCATCGGTCCGATCAGGACCCAGTAGTAGACGGCCACGCCGAGCAGCGCCAGACCGGCCACGAGCAGGCCGGTGATGGCGCCCGACTTGAAGGCGATGTCGAGACCGGCGGCGAGGCTGTTGGAGGCTGCCTGCGCGGTGCGGACGTTGGCGCGCACGGAGACATGCATGCCGATGAAGCCGGCAACACCCGACAGGATCGCGCCGATCAGGAAGCCGATCGCGGCGAGGCCGGACAGCAGCCACCACGCGAGAAGAAAGACGACGACGCCGACGATGGCGATGGTGGTGTACTGGCGCGACAGGTAGGCCTGCGCACCCTCGCGGATGGCGCCGGCGATCTCCTGCATGCGTGCGTTGCCCTGATCGGCCGCAAGGACCGATTGCGTCGCCCAGATGGCGTAGACGACCGACAGCACGCCGCAGAGTATGACGACATAGAGCATGGTCATTGCGGAATTCCTCGAATGGTGGCCCGACGAACCCCTCCCCGGGCCTTTGGGTGACCAGGCGGAACCGGCAGGAACCGGTTTGCGCCCAGCGTCCGGCTTTATCCGGAACGGCCAAGGCAACGTCAAGGATTTGTTATGGTTTTGCGCGGCTTTCGGTGCCGCCCGGCAGCACCCGGTCGAGGTCGGGTCCCCGACCGCCGCTGCGTCAGGCGGGGCGGTGGACGCTGCCGCGCGTCAGCAGCCACAGCCAGCAGAGCGACCCGAGGCAGAGCGCGATGACCGGGAAGGTGATCCAGGCCAGCATATCCCAGCCCCAGTTGTTGTAGACTGCGCCCGCCATCAGTGATCCGAAGGCGACCGAGCCGAACAGGAGAAAGTCGTGCAGGCCCGACACCTTGCCCTTCTCGGCGTCGGTGTAGGTCTCCGATACCATCGCGGTCGCGCCGATGAAGCCGAAGTTCCAGCCGATGCCGAGCAGGATCAGCGCGGTCCAGAACTGCCAAAGCGCGATGCCCGAAAGAGCCACGACCGAACAGGCGACCAGAAGCAGCAGCCCGATCGCCACGATCGTCTCCTTGCCGAAGCGCGCCACCAGCCGGCCGGTAAAGAAGCTCGGCGCGAACATTGCCATGACGTGCCAGGAGATCCCGAGCGCGGCCTCGTCGGGCGAGAAGCCGCAGCCGACCATGGCGATCGGCGCGCCCGTCATCATGAAGCTCATCAGCGCGTAGCTGCCGATGGCGCAGAGCAGGGCCACCATGAAGCGCGGCTGGGTGAAGATCTCCAGGGTCGAGCGCGGCGGCAGCGTCGATTCCACGACCGGCCGGGCCTGCCGGTCGTGCAGGCGCAGGAAGGACAGGATGACGGCGCCGATCGCCGCCAATACGATGATCGCGACATAGGACCCGGCGAACATCACAGGCGCGAACAGTTCGCGCGAGAAGATCACCACCTGCGGCCCGACCACCGCCATGACCACACCGCCGGTCAGCACGGTCGAGATCGCCTTGCCCTTGTAGGTGGACGGCGCGTTGTCGGCGGCCGCGAAACGATATTGCTGCACGGAGGCGCCGCCGAAACCGACGACGAGCAGCCCGACGGCGAACAGCCAGAAGTCGCCGCGGAACAGGGCGAAGGCGGCCAGTGCCCCGCCCGCCGCCGTCGCCAGCGTGCCGCCGATGAAGCCGTTGCGCTGGCCGAAGCGGCGCACGATCATGGCCAGCGGCAGAGCGCCGAGCGCGACGCCGACGTTGTAGGCGGTCACCGGTGCGGTCGCGAGCGACTTGTCGGCGTCCAGCAGATAGTGGCCGGCGAGACCGCCGGTGGAGATGGAGATCGGTGCCGCCGCACCGACGATGGCGCTGGCGCATGCGAGGATGATGGCGGTGCGCCGCGCCTCCTTCTCCCGCGCTGCCAGCCCTTCGATCACGATGCGTCCCTGCCCCGGCCCTCGCCGCGGATGCGACGCGAGACGCGGTCGAGCACCGCGTTCACGAGCTTCGGCTCCTCCTCCTCGTAGAAGGCCTTGGCGATGTCGACATATTCGGACACGATCACGGCGATGGGAACGTCCTTGCGCTCCATGAGCTCGTAGACGCCGGCGCGAAGGATGGCCCGCAGCGTCGAATCGAGCCGCGACAGCGGCCAGTCCTCCGTCAGCGCCTGGCGGATCAACGGGTCGACCACCTTCTGGTTCTCGACCACGCCGGCCAGGATCGCGCGGAACCATTGCGGGTCGGACTCCAGATAGAGCGCGCCGTCGATCTCCTTGCCGAGCCGGAAGGACTCGTACTCAGCGGTGATCTCCAGGAGCCCGCTTCCGGCGACGTCCATCTGATAGAGCGCCTGTACGGCCGCCAGACGCGCCGCACCGCGCTTGTTGGCCTGGCGCGGCCCGCCCGGGGTCGGCTTTCCTTCCGGTGCCACGCCTCAGGCTCCGAGCTTGTCGCGCAGCGCGATCATGGTCAGCGCGGCGCGCGCGGCGAATCCGCCCTTGTCGCCTTCGCTGCGGCGCGCCCGGGCCCAGGCCTGCGCCTCGTTCTCGGTGGTCAGGATCCCGTTGCCGATCGCCAGCGATTCAGCGACGGCGAGGTCCATCAGCTTGCGGCTGGATTCATTGGCGACGATCTCGAAATGATAGGTCTCGCCGCGGATCACGGTGCCGAGCGCCACGAAGCCGTCATAGCTCGTGCCGCCCTCCTCCGCGCCGTCGAGGGCGAAGGTGATGACGCCGGGAATCTCCAGCGCCCCCGGCACGGTGACGACGTCGTAGGTTGCCCCGGCCTCGTCGAGCGCCGCCCTGGCGCCGTCGAGCAGCGCGTCGGCGAGGTCGTCGTAGAAGCGCGCCTCGATGATGAGAAGATGGGTCTTTCCCTCGGGCCGAAGGAAAGCCGAGCCCTGATGCGTCGTGGATGCCATGTCTGTCTCCGGATCCTCGGTGACTTATGCCGATCGGCGTCGCGCCGCAAGCCATTTGCGCCCTCGGCCGGTGCGACTTCGCCGCGCCGGTCAGCCGATGTCGAGCAGCAGCGGCCGATGATCCGATACTTCGGGGCTCGCGACGACGTCGAAGCGGCGGACGTCGACGTTCGGCGTCACCAGCAGATAGTCCGCGAAGCGGCTGTCCTTGCCGTAGAACGAGGTCCGCGTGTCCGTGAAACCCCGCGTCGTGACGAGATCGGTGAGGCCGAGCCTGCCGAGGATGGCGAAGGTCTCGCTGCCCGGCAGCAGGTTGAAGTCGCCGCAGACGACCAGTCGTTCGCCCTCGTTCCAGATGCGCCGGATCAGCCGGACCAGCGCGTGGGCCTGCGCGCGCCGGTGCGGCGTGTCGCCCTTGCCGGACAGTTCGCGCAGCCCGTGCAGGTGCACCACGCAGATGACCTCGCCTGTCGCTTCGTCGAAGAGCCGGACGCCATGGGCGTTGCGCGGACGCGGATGCGCGCCCCATCCGTCGGGCGAGAAGGAACCGTGGACGAAGTCGAGCGCCTGCCCGATCACCGGCAGGGAGCGGCGCGTGCAGGTCGCGAGGCCGAACTCGGACGAAAAGGCGCCGTCATCCTCGTGCAGTCCGCCGTCGGGGGCGTGCAGCACGCCGCCATGGCCGTGCAGCACGCCACGTGCCGACGGGAAGAAACACGAGTCGTGGCCGGGAAAGGTTGCGCGGATCTCGTCGTAGAGGTTTGCCCGCTGCGGCAGCTCGTCGCCGTCGCCCCTATAGCTCAGCCAGCCGATTCCGGCACCGGGCGTGCGCACGACCTCCTGGAGGCAGAGCACGTCGGCGTCGACGGCCGCCAGAAAAGGCAGCAGCGGCTCGAAGACCCGACCGCCCCAGGCGTTGAGCGACAGGATCCGCATCGCCGGTCTCCCTCCCGTCCTCGGCTTCGTCCGCCGCCGCGGCGGGTGTTCAGGCCGGTTCCCGGTCGGCCTCCGCCAGCCGCGCCGCATATCGGGCCATGGTGTCCACCTCGAGGTTCACCGCATCGCCCACCTGCCGCGCGCCCCATGTCGTGACGGACAGGGAGTGCTGGATGAGGAGCACGTCGAATCGGCGTCCCTCGACCCTGTTGACCGTCAACGAGGTGCCGTCGAGCGCCACCGAGCCCTTCGGCGCGATGAAGCGGGCGAGTTCGGCCGGCGCCTCCAGGGTGAAACGCACCGCGTCTCCCTCCTCCTTGCGGGCCACGATGGCCGCCTTGCCGTCGGCATGGCCCGAGACGATGTGCCCGCCCAGTTCGTCGCCGATCTTCAACGCGCGCTCGGTGTTGATGCGGGTGCCGACCTGCCACTCGGCGACCGTGGTCAGCCGCAGCGCCTCTTCCCAGGCCTCGACTTCGAACCAGCGCGCATTGGAGCCTTCCGGCGGCAGCGACACGACGGTCAGGCACACGCCCGAACAGGCAATCGAGGCGCCGATGGCGATGGTCGCCGGATCGTAGGCGGTCTCGACGCGGAACCGCACGCCCTCGTTGAGTGGGCGCTTCTCGGCGACGGTGCCGACGTCGGTGATGATACCCGTGAACATGGTCAGGCCCTGTCGAAGATGAACGAGCGGTCTTCGCCGAAAGCCTCCGTCGCTGTCAACATGAAGCCCTGCGGACGCGTGTCCGGGCCGATCGGCGAGATGACATGGCGCGCCGGATCGATGCCGGCGCCCACCGGCCGCGCGCCGACGAAGAGCACGATCCGGTCCACCAGCCCGGCCTCCAGGAAGGCCGCCGCGACCCGAGCGCCGCCTTCGACCATGACGCTCTGGACGCCGCGCGCGCCGAGATCCTCGAGCAGTTCGGGAAGCGCGATCCGCCCGTCGTCGAACTCGCAGGCGAGAAACTCCGCACCGCTGTCGGCGAGCGCGGGATTGGCAGGTCCTGCCACCAGCAGCGGCACGTCACGCGCGGTGGCGACGAGCTTCAGCCCGGCATGGAGCCGCGAATTCGCGTCCAGCACGATGCGCAGCCGGGACTGGTCCGCCAGCCCTGCCAGGCGGCAGGTGAGTTCCGGATCGTCCTCGATCGCCGTGCCCGCGCCGATCAGGATCGCATGGTGTTCGGCGCGCATCAGGTGGACCTGCGCGCGCGCCTCGGCGCCGGTGATCGCCACCTGCCGTTCGTCGCGCACTCCGAGCAGCCCGTCGGGCGAGACGGCGAGCTTCAGCGTGACGAAGGGCCGGCGCAGGCTCTTGTGAACGAGGTATGACGCGAGGCCGTGCCTGGCCTCGGCCTCCATGAGCCCGGTCTCGACGGCAACGCCGGCCGCGCGCAGCATCGCATGGCCCTTCGAGTTCACCCGCTCGTCCGGGTCGACCACCGCCGTCACCACCCGCGCGATGCCCGCCGTGATCAGCGTGCGCGCGCAGGGCGGCGTGGCGCCGTGGTGGGCGCAGGGTTCGAGCGTCACGTAGGCGGTGGCGCCTCTGGCCAGTTCGCCGGCCTCTGCCAGCGCGACGGGCTCGGCGTGCGGGCGTCCGCCCGGCGCCGTGACGCCGCGCCCCACGACCATGCCGTCGCGCACGATCACGCAGCCGACGGACGGGTTGGTCCCCGTGCGGCCGAGGTTGCGGCGGGCCAGTCTGATCGCGGCGGCCATGAAGCGGCTGTCTTCGTCTGTCGTGCTCATGGCGCCTGCCATAGCCCAGGCCGGTGCCGCCAGGGAAGCGCCAGCGCAGCCGTCGGATCGGGCCTGCGCGGTTCAGCGGCGCGGCAGGCTGAAATCCGCCGCCTGGCGCAGGTGCTGGCGCAGCAGGGCTTCCGCCCATTCCACGTCGCCCGCCTCGACCGCGTCGAGGATCGCCACGTGCTCGCGGCAGGACTGCTCGATGCGGCCGGGCGGCAGTTCCTCGTAGCCCGCCGATTCCTGCATCCGGCGCAGATTGTTCTGCTGGCGGACGGCGTCGGCGAGGAAGCGGTTGCCCGAGCAGGCCGCCAGCGTCTCGTGGAAGGCGGAGTTGATGCGGAACCACTCGTCGGCGCCGGTGCTGCGGCCGCTGTCGGCGAGCACCCGCTCATGCGCCCGGCGGATCGGCGCGAGTTGCGCCGGATCGGCGTGGAAACCCGGCGCCCTGAGCCCGGCGCATTCCACGACCATGCGGAACTCGTAGCTCTCGCGGTAGGCGTCCTCGCCTTCCAGCGATTCGGCGAAGCGCCAGCCATGGCCGGGCAGCCGTTGCGCCAGCCCCTCGGCGGCAAAGCGCAGCAGAAGCTTGCGCACCGCGCCGCGCGGCAGGTTGTAGCGCGGCATCAGCTCGGCCTCCGACACCTCCTGCGGCAGTTCTCCGCGCGCGCGCTCCCGCATCATCTGCCGGTAGAGCGCCTCGTGCGGCGACGTCGGCAGCACCGTCTCGGGATCGATCGCGGCGAGATCCTGCGCCACCTGGAGACCGCGCGTCTCCATCGGCGCGAGCACGCCGCGGGCGACGAGCAGGTCGAGGGCAGCGCTCACCGGCGAGCGCGACACGCCGAAGCTGCGCGCGAGTTCCGGCGCCGAGACGCGGGCGCCGACCGCGGCACCGCCGTCGCGCAGGCGCTGCAGGATTCGCCGGGCGAGATCGATCTGCAGCGGACTGGCGCCGTCGGCCCCGAGGTCCTCCTCCGTCTCGCTGTCCATCGGCCCAGCCTCCCGTGTCGCAGCCATACCATCCATGCGCCACTATAGAAGCATCGCAAGACATTGCCTAAGCGTCTTCGGGTGAAAATAATGCTTTTCATGCGCTCATAATGCACTAAGGTGTACACAAACGCAGTCGGAAGCAGCCCATGACCGTCACCCCGTTTCCCCTCGTCGAGATTTCCGGCGCACCGCGCGCGCGCGGCCGCCTCTACGGCGAACAGGCACGGCAGCGGATCGCAGCCTCGGTCGATCTCTACGCGGGCAGCCTCGGCCGGCTGGGCTTCGCCAAACCCGAAATCGACCGCTTCACGGCGGCCTTCCGGCCGCGGCTCACCGCTTTCGCCCCCGACCTCGTCGAGGAAATGGAGGGCATCGCCGAGGGTGCCGGCGTCGACTTCGCCGCCATCATGCTGGTCAATGCCCGCACCGAGGTGCTGCAGCTCGCCCGCCGCGAGAAGGGCATCGCCGACGACGAGCCCGACGGCTGCACCGGCGCCGTGGTGCTGCCGGGCGAGACCCGCGACGGCGACCTGATCCACGGCCAGAACTGGGACTGGCGGGCCGAATGCGCCGAGACTTCGGTGGTGGTGCGCATCCTGCGCGACGACGGGCCGGACCTCCTGACCTTCACCGAGGCCGGCGGCCTCGCCCGCAGCGGCTTCAATTCGGCCGGCATCGCGATCACCGCCAACTACCTCGAATCCGACCGCGACTACCGCGAGCTCGGCATCCCCCTGCCCTTCATCCGCCGCCGCGCGCTGGAGGCACGACATTTCGCCCTGGCGCTGAAGGTGGTGGCGACGACGCCCAAATCGGGCTCCAACAACATGATGCTCAGCACCGCCGAAGGCTATGCCGTCGATCTCGAATGCGCGCCCGACGAGGCCTTCGCGATCCATCCCGACCGCGGCATGATCGTCCACGCCAACCATTGGCAGAGCGCGGTCGCGCTGTCGAAGCTGCGCGAGACCGGGCTCGCCGACGTGCCCGACAGCCTCTACCGCGACAAGCGCGTCGAGATGCTGCTGCGGGCGCGCCAGGGCGACGTCGTCGTCGACGACCTGAAGGCGGCGCTGTTCGACGATTTCGGCTCGCCCTTCTGCGTCTGCCGGCCGCCACTGCGCAAGGAAGGAGGCAACCTGTCGGCCACCGTGGCGATGATCGTCATGACTCCGGCGCAGGGCGTCATGGAGATCGCGCCACTGCCGGCCGTCAACCGCACATTCACCCGCTACGACCTGACCATGGACGTCCGCGCGACCGAACGCGCCGCCTGAGGAAGGGCAAGGCCTGCCGATGGGACGCTTCATCCTCACCCGCATCCTGAGCGCGATCCCCACGCTGCTGATCGTGTCGCTCACCGTCTTTGCGCTGATGCGGATGATCCCGGGCGACCCGGCCGCCTTGATGCTGGGCGACCTCGCCCAGCCCGGCCAGGTGGAGGCGCTGCGCGAGGAGATGGGTCTCGATCGGCCGGTCGCCGTGCAGTACCTCTTGTGGCTCGGCGACGTCATGACCGGCGATTTCGGCCGGTCGATCGCCACCGGCGATCCGGTGCTGCCGGAGATCTGGGACCGCTTCACCGTCTCGGCCACGATCGTCTTCGCCGCCATCCTGCTCGCCACGCTGGTCGCCGTTCCGGCCGGGATGATCGCCGCCTGGCGGCAGAACAAGGGCACCGACCTCGCCGTCATCGGCATCGCCACCGTGCTCCTGTCGATCCCGAGCTTCTGGCTCGGGCTCATGCTGCTGCTGGTCTTCGGGCTGTGGCTCGGCTGGCTGCCGATCGTCGGCTACGTGCCCTTCAGCCGCGACCCGGGGCTGGCGGCGCTCGCGCTCATCCTGCCGGTCGCGACCCTGGTGCTCGCCGAATCCGGTTCCATCGCCCGCATGGCGCGGGCCTCGACCATCGAGGTGGCGCGCCTCGAATACATCACCCATGCCCGCGCCAAGGGCCTGTCGGAGGCGGCCGTCATGTGGCGCCACGCCTTCCGCAACGCGTTCGCCCCGACCTGGACGCTGATCGGCCTGATCCTCGGCAGCCTGCTCGCCAACATCGCCGTCATCGAGACGGTGTTCACCATTCCCGGCCTCGGCCGCATGCTGGTCGACGGCATCTATGCCCGCGACTATCCCGTTGTGCAGGGCTGCATGCTCTATATCGCCTTCATGTACGTGCTGGTGAACCTCGCGGTCGACCTGGTCTACCCGCTGCTCGACCCGCGGGTGACGGCATGATCGCCGGCGCCCGCCGCCTGCCGCGCCTGCGCCTCAACGCGCTGTTCGGCGGCACGGTGGTGGTTCTGCTGGCGCTGCTTGCGCTGTTCGGCCCCTTCATCGCGCCCTACGATCCGCTGAAGCTCGACTTGCCGGCACGGATGAGCGGCTTCACCGCGCAGCACTGGCTCGGCGCCGACGAATTCGGCCGCGACGTGGCGAGCCGCCTCATCGTCGGCGCCCGCACCAGCGCCTGGATCGCGCTCGCCACCGTCGCCTTCGCGCTCGTCACCGGCACCGCCGTCGGCGTCGCCGCCGGCTACCTGCGCGGCTGGACCGACCGCATCCTGATGATGGTCAACGACGCCTTCCTGGCCTTCCCCGGCCTGCTTCTGGCGCTCGGCTTCATGGCGGTGTTCGGCGCCAGCCGAAACGGCATCATCGTGGCGCTCGGTCTCGCCTACATGCCGGTGGTGGTGCGCGTGGTACGCGCGACCGTGCTCTCCGTGCGCGAGCGCGAATTCGTCGAGGCCTCGCGGGTGACGGGCAATTCGGAACTCGTCACCATGCTGCGCCACGTGCTGCCCAACTGCGTGGCGCCCGTCACCGTGCTCGCCACCACCATGTTCGGCTGGATCATCCTGTCGGAGAGCGCGCTGTCCTTCCTCGGTCTCGGCGTACCGCCCCCGGCGCCGAGCTGGGGCAACATGCTGGCCACCGCGCGGCCCTACATCAACCAGGCGCCGCACCTGATCGTGCTGCCGGGCCTGTGCATCTCGATCACCCTGCTCGGCGTCAACATGCTGGGCGACGCCGTGCGCGACTGGCTCGATCCGAAGATGAAGACATAGGAGGCGAGGCTGGCGGAGGCGGGACCCATGCTCGACGTCAAGGACCTCTCGGTGGAAGTCGGCCCCGGCGGCGCCCGCGTGGTCGACGGGCTGGCCTTCCGCCTCGAGGCCGGCGAGATGCTGGCGCTGGTCGGCGAATCCGGCTCCGGCAAGACCATGGCCGCGCGCGCCGTGCTCGGCCTCCTGCCCCCACCCCTCGTGACGACGCCGCAGAGCGTCATTGCCTTCGACGGCCGCGACCTGACCCGCCTCGAACCGGCCGCGCTCAGGGCGGTGCGCGGCGGCGAGATCGGCATGGTGTTCCAGGAGCCGATGGTGTCGCTGAACCCGGCCATGACCATCGGCGAGCAGATGGCCGAGGGCCTGCGGCTGCACCGCGCGATGGGCGCGGCCGAAATCCGCGACCGGTCGCTCGCCATGCTGGAGCGCATCCGCATCCAGCACCCCGCGCGGTGCCTGTCGGCCCACCCGCACGAATTCTCCGGCGGCATGCGCCAGCGCATCATGCTCGCCTCCGTCATGCTGCTCGAACCGAAGCTGCTGATCGCCGACGAGCCGACCACCGCGCTCGACACGCTGGTGCAGCGCGACGTGCTCGACCTGATGGTGGAGCTGACCCGCGAGAAGGGCACCGCCGTGCTTCTGATCAGCCACGACCTCGGCATGGTGTCGCATTACGTGCGCGACGTCGTCGTCATGCGCGCGGGCAAGGCGGTGGAGCAGGGTCCGAGCCGAGCGGTGCTGCGCGAGCCCCGTCACGACTATACGCGCAAGCTGGTCGATGCCCTGCCGCGCCGCGCGGCAGGCGGCGACCGCGGCGCCGTCTCTCCCGAGCCGCTGGTCGAGCTCGAAGGCGTCGTCATCGACTATCCCGGCCGCGCGCGCCTGTTCGGCCGCACCGAAGCGAAGCGCGCCGTGCACGGCGTCGACCTCGTCGTGCGGCGCGGCGAGACGCTGGCGCTGGTCGGCGCCTCCGGCTCGGGCAAGACCACGCTCGGCCGCGCCATCGTCGGTCTCGTCCAGCCCTCCGCCGGCACCATCCGCTTCCGCGGCGAACCGATCGCGAAGGGGCACGGCGCGATGGCCCGGCGCCAGCGCCGCGACATGCAGATCGTCTTCCAGGACCCCTATTCCTCGCTCGACCCGCGCCAGCGCATCGGCTCGATCGTCGAGGAGCCGCTGAAGCTCGACCGAGGCCTCACCCGCGCCGCGCGGCGCGCCCGGGTGGAGGAGGTGTTCGGCGAAGTCGGGCTGCCGCTCGATTTCCTGGGGCGGCTGCCGCACCAGCTCTCCGGCGGCCAGCGCCAGCGCGTGGCGATCGCCCGCGCCATCGTGCGCCGCCCGGCCTTCGTGGTGGCCGACGAGCCGGTTTCGGCACTCGACATGACGGTGCAGAAGCAGATCCTGCTGCTGATCCGGTCGCTGCAGGCACGCTACGGCTTCGCCTGTCTCTTCGTCTCGCACGATCTCGGCGCGGTGGAACAGGTCGCCGACCGCGTCGCGGTGATGGAGGACGGCCGCATCGTCGAACTCGGCGACCGCGACGCGGTGTTCGACGCGCCCGCCCACCCCTATACCCGCCGCCTGCTCGACGCGGCCATGCTGCTGGACAGGCGCTTCACGAGCGATGGCCACGCCGTCGCGCAGCAGGCATGATCGCCTTGGACCAGGGGAGCCCGGCATGACCGTGATCGGCGAAATCAGCGAATTATGGCGCTATCCGGTCAGCTCGACCGGCGGCGAGCGCCTCGACGCGGCATCGGTGGCGGCGGGCGGCCTGGTCGGCGACCGGCTCTGGGGCATCGTCGACCTGCGCGATGGCTCCGTGGCCGGCCCGGAGACGCGGCGGCACTGGCGGCCGGTGCCGAACCTCGCCTCGCGGCTGGGCGCCGACGGCCCGCAGCTGCGCCAGGGCGACGGACCCTGGCTCGACGCCGGCAGCCCGGCGGCCGACACGCTGGTCTCGGACTTCCTCGGCTTCCCCGCCGCCCTGCGCCCGCACGCGCCCTTCGGCACCGAGCGCGCGGACCATGTGACGCCGCGCTACGGGCGCGCCGACCTGCACGTGCTGACGACCGCCTCGATGCGGGCGCTCGGCGACCTGCTTTCCGATCCGGCGCAGGTGGACCCCCGCCGCTTCCGCCCCAACCTCGTCGTCGACACCACGCCCTCGCTCGCCGGCTTCGTCGAGCATGGCTGGGTCGGCAGACGCCTCGCCATCGGCGACCTCACGCTCGCCGTCTCCGAGCCCTGCGCGCGCTGCGCCTTCACCTCGCTCGCACAGGGCGAACTCGCCTTCGAGCCGGCGGTGCTGCACCAGATCGCCCGCCATGGCGAGGGCGGCTTCGGCGTGCTGTGCGCGGTGGAGGCCGCAGGCGAATTGCGGGTCGGCGACGCCGTGCGGCTGATCGGGTGACAAGGCCGAGGCCGCCACAACAGCTCCAACGCCGTCATCCTCGGGCTTGTCCCGAGGATCTGCCCGCGTCCTGCAGTTCGGGCGATCTTGCCAATGCATGGAGCACTCCGAAGCGCCAACGGGGCGGGAGTCGCAGATCCTCGGGACAAGCCCGAGGATGACGGCGGTGCGATGTCGCACGTGCTTTCGGCCGGCAGCAGGCAAAGGATGTGCAGCCGGACAGACGTCGAAGCCGCAGGCGTGATGCCTGCGGCCCCTGTCCTCGACTGCCGTCCTCGGACGGCCTACTTCGTCTTCCACACGCCCCAGGCGCGGGTCTTGTCGGCCGGCCAGGCCGCGTAGCCCTGCACGCCGGGCGCCACCGCGTCGATGACCGGCTCGTAGTAGAGCCCGAGGATCGGCACGTCCGCCGCCATCAGCGCATGGATCTGCTTGAACAGGGCCTTGCGCGCCGCGAAATCCGTCGTCTTCGTGGTCTCGATGTAGAGCCTGGAAGCCTCGTCGTTCTGCCACTGCCGCGTCGGCGTCTTGGCCTTGTCGCCGATCAGGATGCCGTAGAGCTGGGAGGGATCGAGGCGGGCCGAATAGCCGAAGGACTGGATCTGGAACTTGCCGGCGAGATAGTTGTCGAGCTGCGCGGCCCAGTCGAGCACCTCGAGTTCGGCATTGATGCCGGCTGCCTGCAGCATGGCCTGCAGCAGGATCGAGTTCTCGTACATGCCCTGGTAGCGGGTGTTGGTCTGGATCTTGACCGGCTCGCCCTTGTAGCCGGCCTCGGCGAGCAGAGCCTTGGCCTTCTCCGGGTCGTAGTCCGGCCAGGCGAGGAAATCGTCGTCGAAGAAGGCGCTCGCCTGCGCGACGGCCGAAGGATTGGCCTGCGCCAGCCCGCTGGTACGGACCGTGGCGATCTGGCCGAAATCCACCGCATGCGCCAGCGCCCGGCGCATCGTCACGTTGGACAGCAGCGGATCGCTGGTCTGCAGCAGGATCGGCGTCCAGGAGAGGCCGGGCGTGGTCGAGACCGTGATGCCGCGCCCCTTGGCCTCCTCGATACGGCTCGATTCCAACCCGGGAAGCACGTCGACTTCGCCGGCGAACAGCGCCGTCTCGGCTGCCGACGTGTCGGGAATGATCCGGAAGTCGACCGCATCCACATAGGCCGTCCGGTCGCCGGCGAGACCGCTCGCGGCTTCCGCCAGCGGCGCGTAGCCGTCGTAGCGCTCCAGCCGGACGAACTGGCCCTTTTCCCAGGTCCCCAGCTTGAAGGAGCCGCTGCCGATCGCGGAGCCGGCGATCCAGGTGCCGTCGGCGGCGATGTTCTTCGGGCTGGCGATCCAGCCGTTGCACTGGACGTTGGCGAGCTGTGCCAGGAACAGCGCGTTGGGCTCGTTGATGCGGAACACCACGGTGCGGTCGTCAGGCGTCTCCACCGCCTCGACCTTCAGCCCCTGGCTGCCGTCGAAGAAGGGATTGCAGAACCAGTCCTTGCCCCTGGAGACCCGCCAGTCCCAGATGGTTTTCACGTCGGCCGACCTCACCGGCGACCCGTCATGGTAGGTCGCGCCCTCGCGTAGCGTGAAGGAGTAGGCGCGGCCGTCGTCCGACACCGTCCAGGACTGCGCCAGCACCGGTCCGATCGACAGGTCGTCGCGGAATCCGACCAGCGTCTCGAAGATGTGGTGCAGCACCGTGTCGGTGTTGGCGTCGCGGTTCAGGCCGTCGGTGCCGCGGATGTCGGCGTTCATGCGCACCGTGAGCGTTCCGCCCTTGACCGGTTCCTGCGCCAGGACCGGGGCAGCCACCAGCAGTGCTGCACCGGCCAGCAAGGATGAAATCGTCAGTCTTCCCATCGTCTGAGTTCCCTTGTCTCGTGTTCCCGTTCTTGGTCAGGCCGTGCCGGGCTCGTCTGGCGGAGCCCGTGCGATGATTCAGGCGGGACGCGACGCCGCCAGCGTCTCGGCGAAGAAGGCCTTGACGTGCTTGAGCAGCGTGCGGTCGTCGTGGGCGACGCCGGGCTCGACGTCGAGCCGCACGGGAATGCCCTGCGCCTCGAGGCTCTGCTTCAGGGCGCGGATGCGGTCGTTGCGGTTGGCGCCGGCGAGGTCCGCACCCGGCATCCACCAGGCGTCGTCGGGCGTGATGGTGATCTCCCAGGTCTCGGTGTCGGCGGCGCCGATGACGGCCTGCACCGCGACCTTGCGCATGGCCTCGACGTCGACCGGCTTGCCGAACAGCGCCTCGAAATTGCGCAGCCCGACCCACCAGTCGTGCTCGAAGTCGAGCAGGGTCACCACGCCGGGCGCGCCGATGGAGGCCGCGAGCAGCCGCTCGGGATGCAGATAGAGGAAGCGGTGGGTGAAATGGCCGCCGCCGGAGAAGCCGTACATCATCACCCGGTCGCCGGCGATGCGGTAGCGCTCGCGCATCTCTTCCACCATGTCGAGCAGCACAGCGTCGTAGTGCAGGTCGCCGTACCGCAGCGCCTTGTAGCTCGAGAGATCCCCGGGGAAGCAGATGCCGGTCGGGAACAGCGGGCACAGCACGATCACGCCATGCGCCTCGGCGAAATCGGCGAAGGCATCGCGGTAGCGCTGCATGCCGCGCTCCGTGCCGTGCACGATGACCGCAAGCGGGTAGGTCCGGTCGCCATCCTCGTCATAGTCCTGCGGGACGTAGGCGCAGTAGGCGAAACGCTGGTCGAAGCGCGACGCATAGACCGTCGTGTGGCCGAAATCATAATAGGACAGCGTCCGGCCGTGGCCCGGCACCTTGCGCATGCAAACGCACTCCCTCTGACATGAAGGTACTATTTCATGATTTTGTATTCATGAAAAGCATCTTTGCGAGGGGCGCCTCTCGAAATTTTGCCTTTTGAACGCATAATGAGGACAGCGATTTCCGAGGCCGGGATCGCCTCGGTGCGGGGGGCGCGGCGCGACGGTCGGGAATGGTGAAGCATGGCGGGAGACCGTGGCGTCGCGGCGTTCAGTCTGGCGGAGCCGCGCCGCGGATCGCGACGAGGCGCATTCCCCTGCGCCGGCGGCCGGGCGCGCCGCAAGGCTGCTCCGACCTGCGGCCTGCGCGACGGCGAGATTTCCGATGGCGAGATTCGCGGCCGGGCCGGAGACGCGGGGGTCAGTCCTGGCGGTCCATCTCGCGCAGGAATCCCTCGAAGTCTTCCGCCTTCTGGAAGTCCTGATAGACCGAGGCGAAGCGGACATAGGCCACCTCGTCGATGTTCTTCAGACCCTCCATGACCAGGCGGCCGATGGTGCTGGACGAGACCTCGCTCTCGCCGGAACTCTCCAGCTGGCGCACGATGCCCGAGATCATGCGCTCGACGCGCTGCGGATCGATCTGGCGCTTGCGCAGCGCCGTCTGAACCGACCGCTCCAGCTTGTCGCGGTCGAAGGGCGTGCGCCGGCCCGACTTCTTCGTCACCACGAGGTCGCGCAGCTGGACGCGCTCGAAGGTCGTGAACCGTCCGCCGCAGTCCGGGCAGACCCGTCGTCTGCGGATCGCCGCGCCGTCCTCGGCCGGACGCGAATCCTTCACCTGGGTGTCTTCGGACTGGCAGTAGGGGCAGCGCATGGCAGACCTGTCACGTTCGTTCGGACGCGCAAGGCTTACGGGATTCGGCTGGCGCGCGCAAAGCGACCGTTCGGGCGTCCCTCTCCGCTGCTGCGCGAAGCCGCCGGCGGACACAGAATCGGGGTTCCGGGACCACGCCTGGGGCGTGGTTGGGCGAGCGTCGCTGGCTCATCCCCACCGTCGGAGCGGGAATCGCGGATGATTCCGGATCGCCGCGAAGCGTCGCCGAACCGGAGCACGGCGCGTTCGTTCCGCCTCGCCCTGCACGCTCTGGTCAAAGCGGGCGGCCTTCTCAGGCGGAAGGCCGCCGCGCGCATTCACCCCATGAAGGGATACAGCGGGAAGCGGTCGGTCAGCGCGATCACCTTCTGCTTCACTGCGGCTTCCACCGCCGCGTTGCCCTCGTCGGAATTGGCCGCCTTCAGTCCGTCCATCACCTCCGCGATCAGCCGGCCGATCTCGGCGAACTCGGCCTGACCGAAGCCGCGCGTGGTGCCGGCCGGGGTGCCCAGGCGGATGCCCGACGTGACGAAGGGCTTTTCCGGATCGAAGGGGATGCCGTTCTTGTTGCAGGTGATGTTGGCGCGGCCGAGGGCCGCCTCGGCGCGCTTGCCGGTGGCGTTCTTCGGGCGCAGGTCGACCAGCATCGAGTGGTTGTCGGTGCCGCCCGAGACGATGTCGAGGCCGGTCTCCTTGAGGCTCGCCGCCAGCGTGCGCGCATTGGCGACGACGGCATGGGCATAGGCCTTGAAGTCGGGCCGCAGCGCCTCGCCGAAGGCCACCGCCTTGGCGGCGATGACGTGCATCAGCGGACCGCCCTGCAGGCCCGGGAACACGGCCGAGTTGACCTTCTTGGCGATGTCCTCGTGGTTTGTGAGGATCAGGCCGCCGCGCGGGCCGCGAAGCGACTTGTGCGTGGTCGAGGTGACGACGTGGGCATGCGGCAGCGGCGAGGGATGCGCGCCGCCCGCCACCAGGCCGGCGATGTGGGCCATGTCGACCATGAAGATCGCGCCGACCGAATCGGCGATCTCGCGGAAGCGCTTCCAGTCCCAGATGCGCGAATAGGCCGTGCCGCCGCCGATGATCAGCTTCGGCTTGTGCTGGTGGGCGAGACGCTCGACTTCGTCCATGTCGATCTGGTGGTCGTCGCGGCGCACGCCGTAGGAGACGACGTTGAACCACTTGCCCGACATGTTGACCGGCGAGCCGTGCGTCAGGTGGCCGCCCGAATTCAGGTCGAGGCCCATGAAGGTGTCGCCCGGCTGCAGCATCGCCAGGAACACCGCCTGGTTCATCTGCGATCCCGAATTCGGCTGGACGTTGGCGAAGCCGCAGTCGAAGAGCTTCTTCGCCCGCTCGATGGCGAGATCCTCGGCGATGTCGACGAACTGGCAGCCGCCATAATAGCGCTTGCCCGGATAGCCCTCGGCATATTTGTTGGTCATCACCGAGCCCTGCGCCTCCAGAACGGCGCGGCTGACGATGTTTTCCGAGGCGATCAGCTCGATCTCGTGGCGCTGGCGACCGAGTTCCTTGCCGATGGCGCCGAAGATTTCCGGATCGGCCTCTTCGAGCGGCAGGTTGAAGGGGTTCTCCTCGAACGTCTTGGCGGCGGTCGCGGTGGCCATGGGCATCCTTCCTCGGACGGTGGTTGCGGTTGCGGGCGCAATATCACATCGCCCTAGCTGCCGCCACGCGGGAGGGTGCGAAATCCGTTGTCCCGAATGCGGCAGATCGTCGGTCCCGGCCGGCGCGGGACGCAGCAACGAAAGAAGGGCCGCGCGCAGGCGGCCCTCCTCGTTCGTCGCGGTCCGGCGGGGCTCAGAGAGCCGCGGAGATCATCAGTTCGTCGACGCCGTCGCGGCCGTAGATGTCGTTGCGGAAATGCACGACGCGGTCGCCGGTCGACCAGGCGGAGACGTAGGTGAAATAGACCGGCACCGGCGCCGTGAGCGCGACCGGCGTGCTCTCGCCGCTCTTGATGGTCTGCTCGAAGCGCTGACGGTCCCAGCCCGGCGTGTCGCGCAGCAGCCAGGTCACCAGGTCGCGGACGTTCTGAACGCGCACGCAGCCCGAGGAATGGAAGCGCTCGATCTGGTTGAACAGGCTCTGCTGCGGCGTATCGTGCATGTAGACGGCATGCGGGTTGGGGAAGTTGATCTTCACCGATGCCATCGCGTTGATCCTGCCCGGATCCTGCCGGAAGTGCAGCTTGGCCGCCTCTTCGGTGTTCCAGTCGATGCTCATCGGATCGACCTCGCCCTGCGGGCCGAGGATACGGATGTTGTTCTCGGTCAGATAGTTCGGGTTCTTGCGCATCAGCGGAATGATGTCCTTGCGGACGATCGATTCGGGCGCGTTCCAGAACGGGTTGACGATGACCTCGTTGATCTTGGAATTGAGGATCGGCGTCTGGCGGTCGATCTTGCCGACGATGGCGGTGTGGCGCAGCACGACGCGGCCGGCCTCGACGGCCTCGATCTGGGCGGCCGGGATGTTGACCATCACGTAGCGGTCGCCGAGGAAGCCCGACATGGCGCGCAAGCGCACGAGATTGGTCTCGAGCTGGCCGAGGCGCACCGGCGCCGAGACGTTCATCGCCGCGTAGGAATACTCGCCCATGACGCCGTCGGACGGCAGCCCGTGGCGCAGCTGGAAGCGCTTGACGGCCGCGTCCACGTAGGAATCGAAGGCGGGCGAGATGCCGGCGCTGGTGGACAGGTCGCCCGAGATCATCAGGCGGCGGCGCAGGAACTCCACGTCCGGATCGACGACGCCGAGGCGCAGCTTCTTGGTCGCCGGAACAACCGGCCAGCCGCCCTGCGCGACGATCCCGCTGTACTGGCCGATGGCCATCTCGACATAGGTCACGGTCTCGGGGCTGAAGATCGGCAGGCTGGTCGCCACGCGGCCGCCCTCGGTCGCACGGGCGTCGAACTGGTCGTCCCAGTTGCCGCGGCGCGGCGACAGGATGAGATCGCGGATGAGGTCCTGCGCCTGGGCCGAGCCGGACGCCAGGGTGGCGGCAACCGCGCCGGCACCGGTCAGGAAGGAACGACGGTCAGTCTTCATCGGGCAAACGGCCTCATTCTGGAACGCGGGCTTCCGCGGCGGACGGGTCTCGACGATAGGCAAGGTCCGTTAAGAAAGCACCAACCATGCCTCGCACGCGACCGCAGGATGCGGCGGTCGACCGTTCAGGCATGACCATCCGAATATGGCCGCAACATGGCTCAGGCTGCACACGAACCGGTGAAGTCCCGGCGCGGTGGGTCCGATCGCCGGTCAACCGGGTTCCGCCCCGCGCGCATCGACCGCTCGCCGCGCGCTACATCCGATAGGCGATGGTGTCGTTCCAGAAGCGGTCGAGGCGCAGCAGCGCCTTGTTCATGGCGCGGAACTCGTCGACGTTGATGCCGCCCACCTGCTCGATCGAGCCGATGTGGCGGTCGTAGAGGCCCGCCACGATCTCGGCGATGTCCTGGCCCTTCGGCGTCAGGCTGATGCGGACCGAGCGGCGGTCGATGCGCGAGCGCTGGTGATTGATGAAGCCGAGGTCGACGAGCTTCTTCAGGTTGTACGAGACATTCGAGCCGAGATAGTAGCCGCGGGTGCGCAGTTCGCCCGCCGTCAGCTCGGAGTTGCCGATGTTGAACAGCAGCAGCGCCTGGATCGCGTTGATGTCGGAGCGGCCGTTGCGCTCGAACTCGTCCTTGATGACGTCGAGCAGCCGGCGGTGCAGCCGCTCGACCAGTTGCAGGGCCTCGAGGTAGAGCGAGCGGATGGCTTCCTTGCGATCGTCCGGTGCCGGGACGGGCTTGGGAGCCTGTCGGGAGTTGATCATGGTCGTGCCTCTCGTTTGACGCCTGGCGAGTATTTTTTTCTCTCACCTTGGCCCCACTCTATCGAGCACACCTAAAATTCGACTTAAACGTCAGGATTAACGAGTACTTTCGTTCCTTCGCCCGCCTGCCGCGGTTAACGTTCCGCTACTTCCTGGCCTGTCGCGCATGCCACACGAGCGCGGTGCGGAAGCCGACATAGAGCAGCGCGATCATGACGTAGGATGCGACGAGCATCCAGCGGCTGCCGAAGACGCCTCCCATCACCCCGTACATGACGATCTCCACGGCGGCGCAGATGAACCAGATGACAGGTCCCCACGAGGCCGTCATCCACAGGCCGATGCCGGCGACCGGATAGAGCGCGGCCAGCGTGACGGATGCGATCTGCCACTCGACCGGCATGGTGTCGAAGCGCCAGAGCGGGCCGGGGAAATAGCCGATCAGCCGGATCCAGTAGAACACGCCGAACAGCAGGCAGTAGGCCGCCACGATGCGCTGGAAGGCGGCGAAGAGGCTTTCGACCAGCGCCGGCTGCAGGACCGATGCCTTGATGCCATCCTGCGTCAAACCGCGAGCTCTCCGTCGGTCAGCGGTGCGAAATAGGCCTCGATCGCGGCGGGATCGACGTCCTCGATCCGCGCCGGACTCCAGGAGGGCGTCGAGCCCTTGTCGATCAGCACGGCGCGGATGCCCTCGTAGAAGTCATGGCCGGCCAGCATCCGGCTGAGGATGCGGAACTCCATGCGCATGCACTCGTCCATGTCGAGCATGCCGCCGTCGAGGATCTGCCGCAGCGTGACGAAGAGGCTCGTGGGCGACCGGGTCCGGATCGTGGCCAGCGCCTCGCGCGCCGTCTCGTCGCCCCGATCGGCCGCCTGCCCGAGGCTGGCGACCACGTCCTCCATCCGCTCCAGCGAGAAATGCCGGCCGATCGTGGTGGCGGCGGCATCGCTCGTCTCGCGCGGCGCCTCCACCGAAAGGCGCGCGCAGGCGGCGTCGGCATCGCCCGTCTCGCAAAGCTCGTCGAGGAGAGCCGGCAGGTCGCCGGCCTGGGCGGCATGCGTCGCGATCCCGCACCAGAGCGCGTCGCCACGGCGGATGCGGTTGCCGGTGAGCGCCAGATAGGCGCCGAAGCTGCCCTTCAGGCGCGGCAGGAAATAGCTGCCGCCGACGTCCGGAAAGAAGCCGATGCCCACCTCGGGCATGGCGAAGACGGCGTTCTCGGTGAAGACGCGGTGGCTGCCATGCACCGACACGCCGACGCCGCCGCCCATGACGATGCCGTCGACCAGTGCGACGTAGGGCTTGGGGAACCGCGCGATGGCGGCGTTCAGCCGGTATTCGTCGGCGAAGAAGCCGTAGAGCGGCGTCCCGGCCTTGCCTGCCTCATAGACCTTGAGGATGTCGCCGCCGGCGCAGAAGGCGCGGCCCTCGCCCATGATCACGACGAGGTCGACCGAATCATCCTTCGCCCAGGCGTCCAGCGCGCGCGACAGCGCCCGCACCATGTCGTGGGTCACCGCATTGAGCGCCTTCGGGCGCGTCATCGTCACGATGCCCGCCCGCCCCCGCTGCTCGAAGCGGATCTCCTGGCCTCCTCCGAAATCCATCTGCGGCCCTTCCTAAATCCCGTCACGAGGCTTAAGCAGGGTTGGTCGTAGCGTCAATGCCGGCGAATGCACGGCGGCGGTGTGGCGATCGAAGGGCGCCGCGCGCAGCGCGGCGTTGCGGAATCTCGGAGGGACCGTCATGAACAGGATCTTTCGCGGGGCCGGTCCGGCGGCCCGTTCGGTGGACGAGATCACGGGCTCGCGGCGGATGCGGCGCATGCGCAAGGCCGACTGGTCGCGCCGGCTGGTTCAGGAGAACAGGCTCACCGTCGACGACCTGATCTGGCCGATCTTCGTGATCGACGGCGAGAATCGGCGCGAGCCCATCGACGCCATGCCCGGCGTCTTCCGCATGACCATCGACATCGCCGTCCAGGAAGTCGAGAAGGCGGCGCGGCTGGGCGTGCCGGCGATCGCCACCTTCCCGAACGTGGATCATTCGCTGCGCGACCAGACCGGCTCGGAAATCCTCAACCCCGACAATCTGCTCAACCGGGCGTCGCGCGCCATCAAGGCGGCCGTCCCGCAGATCGGCATCATCACCGACGCCGCGCTCGATCCCTTCACCAGCCACGGCCATGACGGCATCCTGCGCGACGGCATCATCGTCAACGACGAGACCGTGGCGCAGATCGCGCAGGCGGCGGTGCTGCAGGCCGCGGCCGGGGCCGACATCGTCGCGCCGTCCGACATGATGGACGGGCGCATCGGCGCCATCCGCGACGCGCTCGACGACGCCGGCTTCCACGACGTCGCGATCATGTCCTACGCGACGAAGTTCGCGTCCGCCTTCTACGGCCCCTATCGCGAGGCGATCGGCACGGCCGGCCTGCTCAAGGGCGACAAGAAGACCTACTACATCGACCACGCCAATTCGGAAGAAGCGGTGCGGGAGGCCGAGCAGGACGTCGACGAGGGCGCCGACATGCTGATGGTCAAGCCCGGCCTGCCCTATCTCGACATCATCCGGCGGCTGAAGGACGAACTCGGCCTGCCGACCTTCGCCTACCAGGTGTCGGGCGAGTACTCGATGGTCAAGGCGGCCGCCGCGAACGGCTGGATCGACGGCGAGAAGGTGATGATGGAGACGCTGCTCGCCTTCAAGCGCGCCGGCTGCGACGGCATCCTGACGTATTTCGCGCCGGAGGCGGCGGAGATATTGCAGCGGCGCGGCTGAGGGGCCGCAATGCCGCCGGCGGGAATGAAGGCGACGAGAGGGGAATGACGGGGATGAACGACCGGGTCGCGTATTTGCAGAGCCTGTTCTCGGGCGCACGGCAGGAGGAGCGTTTCGACCGCCAGCACCAGATCTTTCCGGTCTCCACGATGCGCCCGGCGCCGGAACCGCGGCCCTTTCCGACGGGACCGGCGATGGAACTGCCGGCGACCTACCGGTTCGAGGGCGCGGAGAAGGAGAGTGCGGCCTTTCTCGCCGAGACCGACACGGCTGCGCTGATGGTGATCCACCGAGGAAGGCTGCGCCACGAGGCCTACCGGCTGACCGGCGGCCCGTCGGTGACCTGGGTGTCGATGTCGGTGGCCAAGAGCTTCGTTTCGGCCGCGCTCGGCATCGCGCAGGCCGAGGGCGGCTTCGGCTCCGTCGAAGAAGGCATCGTCGACTACCTGCCCGAGCTCAGGGGCTCGGCCTATGACGGCGCGCGGATCAAGGACGTGCTTCAGATGTCGTCGGGCGCGCGCTGGAACGAGGACTATTCGGATCCGCAGTCCGACATCAGCCGCTTCATCTCGATCTTCGCGCAGGGCGGCTCGTTCAACGACTTCGCGGCGACGCTGGTGCGCGAGCGGGCACCCGGGACCTACAATCTCTACAATTCCACCGACACGCAGGTTCTCGGCATGCTGCTGAAAGCGGTGACGGGGGAGACGATCCGCGACTATGTCGAGGCGCGTCTCTGGCACCCGCTCGGCATGCAGGACCCCGGCCACTGGCTCGTCGATTCGACCGGCATGGAGATGGCCTTCGGCGGGCTCAACGCAACCGCGCGCGACTATGCCAAGCTCGGCGAGCTCTACCGTCTGGGCGGATCGTGGAACGGCCGGCAGATCGTGCCCGAAACCTGGGTGCGCGATTCGGTGACGGCCGACGCGCCGCACCTGAAGGCCGGCGCCGGGGAGCTCGCCGGCACGATCTTCAGCTATGGCTACCAGTGGTGGCTGCCGGGCGACGACGGCGAATTTTCCGCGATCGGGGTCTACAACCAGTTCGTCTATGTCGACCCGCGGCGCGACCTCGTCATCGCCAAACTGTCGGCCAACCACCGCTACGGCCTCACGAACGACGAGAGCTCCTACCGCGAGGCCGAGACGATCGCCCTGTTCCGGGCGATCGGCCGGGCTCTGGAAGGCTGACCGGCGTCAGCGGGACAGCGGGCGACACCGAAACCCGGCCGCGCCCGGTTCCGTAGTTCATCGGGCGAGACGTCGCGGGGCACTTGAAACGGTCCGGCGCGATAGACATCTGCCGATCGGATGCGATGCGGCCGGTTCGATGGTCCGCGACAGGACCCGGAGGAGAACAGGTGATGGCCGACGCGCCTTCGGAGAATTTCTACGCGCAGCTGACGCCCGAAAGCGAGTTCGACCGCCTTGCCGAGGCCAGCGCCTACGTCCCCCTCCCCGAAGACTGGTATGTCGGCTCCGCCGACATCGTCGGCTCCACCGCCCACATCGCCGCGGGGCGATACAAGACCGTCAACACGGTCGGCGCGGCCGTCGTCTCCGCCCAGATCAACGCCGCCGGGGGCATGACCTTCCCCTTCGTGTTCGGCGGCGACGGGGCGGGCTTCGCCTTTCCGCCCGGCCACCTGGAGCGCGCGCGCGACGCGCTCGCGCGGGTTCTGCGCTGGGCCGACCAGTCGTTCGGCTTCGAGATGCGCGGCGCGATCGTTCCGGTGGCCGAGATCCGAGCCGCCGGTCTCGACGTCTCCGTGGCGCGCTACCGACCGTCGCCGACGATCGACTATGCGATGTTCGCCGGCGGCGGCCTGGCCTGGGCCGAGCGCCAGATGAAGGCCGGGCGCTACCGGGTCGAGCCGGCGCCCGAAGGCGCCGTGCCGGACCTCGCCGGCCTTTCATGTCGCTGGACGCCGATGAAGGCCCGCAACGGGTCGATCCTGTCGATCCTCGTCCTGCCGCGTCCGGGCGCGGCGCCGGCCGCGGTCGCGGCGGTCTCGCACCGGGTCGTCGCCATGACGCGCGACCTGGCCCGCGGCGGCCATCCCGTCCCACCGGAGGGGCCGAGCGTCACCTGGCCGACCGGCGACATCGCCATCGAGGCGCATGCCTCACGCGGCAAGGGGTCGCTGCTGCGGCGGAAGATCGAACTGCTCGCCACGACCCTGATCGCCAACTTCTTCTTCTTCACCCGGCTCAAGGTCGGTTCCTTCGATCCCACTCACTACATCAAGGTGACGCGCGACAACGCGGATTTCCGCAAGTTCGACGACGGGCTGAAGATGACGATCGACTGCGATGCCGAGACGCGCGCCAGGATCGAGGCGGTTCTCGAGGAGGCTTCGGCCGCCGGGATCGTCTCCTACGGGCTGTTCGAGCAGGATTCGGCGATCATGACCTGCATCGTCCCGTCGATCACCAGCGACAACCACGTCCATTTCATCGACGGCGCGGCCGGCGGCTACACCAGCGCCGCCATGGCGATCAAGGGCAGGCCGGAGGCGGAGGCCATCGCCTGAACTCCCGCAGGGCATGCCGCACTTCACATGCTGCAAGGCATATGATCGCGGGTCCATGACGGCAAGAACGCAGCCGCGAGGAAGCCGCATGAGGCTTTGCGCCCGGACGCCGGCCGGGCCGCGGCGGAGATGCCGATCTTGCATTCGCGGCCGCCGTCCCCATTTCTGCACCATGGCGCCGACAGGGCGACGAGGACGAGGACGATGACGGAACGCATTTTCGACGGCGAGATCATCCAGGGGCGGCTCGACGATTGGCGCGCCTATGACGGCGTGCGCACGCGCCGCGTCTTCGCCTTCCTGCTCGACTATCTGATCATCGGCCTGCTGTGCATCCCCTTCGCCATTCTGGTCGCGGTGCTCGGCGTGCTGACGCTCGGGCTGGGCTGGGCCCTCTACGGAATTCTCGGTCCGCTGGTGGCGCTGATCTACGTCTGGAACACGCTCGGCGGCGAGAGGCAGGCGACCGTCGGCATGCGGATGATGGGCATCCGGCTCGACCGGCTCGACGGACGGCCCGTGGAGGGCGTGCTGGCGGTCGTCCACACCGTCCTGTTCTGGGCCGGCAACGTGCTGCTCACGCCCCTGGTCCTGCTCGCGCCTCTCTTCATCGACCGCAAACGGACCCTGCACGACCTGCTCCTCGGCACCGTCGTCACCCGCGACGACGTCTGAGGCGGGACGTCCCCGCCCGCCGGCGCGGGCGGTCTCCATTTCTCGCAGGCGTGCATCCCACCCTGTTGACCTTTCGCCCCGCGCGGACGATTTTGCGGGACAGCCCCAGAGTCCGCGATCGATGACGCATCACCCGACACAGTCGCCGCAGTTCTTCCTGACCGCCCCTTCCCCCTGCCCCTACATCGACGGTCAGTTCGAGCGGAAGGTCTTCACGCATCTCGTCGGCGACAAGGCGCCGGAGATGAACGACCTCCTGACTCAGGGCGGCTTCCGCCGGTCGCAGAACATCGCCTACCGGCCGGCCTGTGAGACATGCCGTGGATGCGTGTCCGTGCGCATCCTCGCCAACGAGTTCGAGCCGTCCCGGAACATGAGGCGCGTTCTGCGCCGCAACAGCGACCTGATCGGCGCCGTCCACGACGCCGAGCCGACCACCGAGCAGTACTCCCTCTTCCGCACCTATCTCGACGCGCGCCACCGCAAGGGCGGCATGTCGGACATGACGGTGCTCGACTATGCCATGATGGTCGAGGATACCCATGTCGACACCAAGATCATCGAGTATCGCCGCCGCGGACCCGATTCCTTCATTACCGGCCGTGGCGAAGGCGAACTGATCGCCGTGGCGCTGACCGACCGGATGGCCGACGGCCTGTCGATGGTCTACTCCTTCTACCTTCCCGATCAGGAGGAGCGGTCGCTCGGTTCCTTCCTCATCCTCGACCATATCGCCCGTGCGCGGTCGGCCGGCCTGCCCCACGTCTATCTCGGCTACTGGGTCGCGGGCTCCCGCAAGATGGCCTACAAGATCCGCTTCGGCCCTCAGGAGCATCTCGGGCCCCGCGGCTGGGAGCGCTACGAGACCCCGCACGGCTGACCGGTCCACGGTCTGCCGCCGGACCGCAGGGCTGCCGGAGGGGGCGTCGCCCGTCCGGATGCGATGGCCCAGCGCCCGCGCCGGTCGCCGGTTCCGGATTGACGCGGGACGTCGAAAGACCGAAGAACGGCGTCGATTCCTCCCCGCGGAACCAGCCCGGCCGACGAGGCCGCCGCCCTCCGTCAGCCTCCTCCATGACGGAAACGCTCCGATGTCCGGACCTGCCAGCGATCACACGAAAGGCCTCGTCATCACCGCCATCGGCGGTCTGGCCCTGACGGTGGACATCCCGCTCATCCGGCTCGCCGACGGAGAGCCCTGGTCGATCCTGCTCCTGCGCTGCGGCGCGACGGTCGCCGCCACCCTCCTGATCTGGACGCTCTGGCGGCTTCTCGGCGGGCGGCCGCCGGCGCTGGTGCCCGGGCGCGTCGGCCTCGCGGTCGCCGGGCTCTACGCGGTCTCGACCCTGACCTTCATGACGGCGGTCTACAATACCTCGACCGCCAATCTCGTCTTCATCCTGGCCTTCAACACCATGTTTGCGGCGCTGCTGTCCTGGATCTTCCTCAAGGAGCGGCCGCGGCCGGCGACGCTGATCGCCATGGCCCTGATGATGGTCGGCGTGCTGGTCATCGTCGGCGACGGCATCTCCAGCGGCAATCTCTTCGGCGACCTGATGGCGCTGTCGTCCGCCTTCTTCATCGCCTGTGCGATCACCATCACGCGCGCGTCCGGCGCCGAGATGGGTTTCACGGCGCTCATCGCGGTCGTGGCGCCGCTGCTGGTCGCCCTGGCGATGGTCGCCCAGGTGGGCTACCGGGTCGAGGCGCCCTGGTGGATCCTGTTCAACGGCGCGGTGATCATGCCCATCGCCTTCTTCTGCCTCGCCACCGGACCGCGCTACATTTCCGGCCCCGAGGTGGCGATGTTCTACCTGCTGGAAACCGTGCTCGCACCGGTCTGGGTCTGGCTGATCTTCACGGAGGTGCCGTCGCGCGCCTCCATGATCGGCGGCACGATCCTGATCGTCACGCTGGTCGGCCACTCGCTCTGGCAGCTGCAGTCGGGCCGGCGCCGGAAGGCGGCGGCGGCGGTGCGGCATCCCGCCTGACGGCTGCGCGGCGCGGCAAACTGGCCACCGTCATTGCCGATGATCGCGGCCGACACTATTCTCTGCCCATCACGGCAGGGTTGCGACCGGCTCGGCACGGCCGGCGCCGGCTTCCGCCGGACGCAGCGACCACTCGACCCCCTCCCGGAGGCGACCCGACGATGATCGACGGCCCGGCCGCCTGGCTGCTCGTCCTCGACCACCAGTTCCTTGCCCCGCTCGTGGGCGCGACCACGCTCGGCCTTTCCGCGCTCACCTTCGAGCCTGCTGCCTTCCGCGCCGCCGCGACACCCGCGGGACGCGATCTCGCGCTGCTTCTCGCCTTTCTCGCGGGGGTCTCGCAGGCGGCCGGACACGGGCTCGTGCTGTTCCTCAACCGGGTGCCCCTCGCCCGCTTCGCGCTCAGCCTCGTCCTGATGGCCTTCATCTATGTGGCCAGCGCCGTCGTCACCGCCGTCACGACCACGCTTGCCGTCGACTACGCATTCCGGCGGGAGGTCGCCTACGGGCCGGTGATCGGCATCATCGCGCTCGCGCAGGCGCCACGGCTCTTCGGCATCCTGACGCTCGCGCCCTATTTCGGCGAGGCGCTCAGCCGGCTGCTCGACGTGCTGGTCTTCGGGCTGATCCTGTTCGGCCTCTACCACGGCATCGGCATTCCGGTCGGAATTGCCGCGATGGCGGCCTTCCTCGGCTGGGCAGCGATCCGGCTGATGTCGCTGCTGTTCGGGCGGCCGCTCGGCCGGGCGATCGACGGGCTGCGCCATGCCGTGGCCGGCGGGGCCTTCACGGTGACGCCCCAGAACCTCGCCGAGCACCTCAAGGGCCAGGCCCGCAAGCTCACCCCCGGTCGCAAGCCCCGCGAATGACCGGCGTCCTCGACCACGTCGTCCTGCTCGGGCTGCTGATCTTCGTGGTCTCCACGATCATGGCTCCCTTCGAGACGCTCGGCTGGTGGGCGGGCTGGCTCGGACCGCACGAGGAGCCCGAACGGCAACAGACCGAGGACGGGCCGGCGCCCCGGCCGGACGACCCCGAGCCGCCGGCCGCGCCGCGCGCCCACGTCGTGTTCCTGTCGGGCATCGGCTCGATCTCCGGCGAGGATCAGGTCCCGACCGACGAGGTTTTCCTCACGCGGCTGCGGGCGAAGCTGCCGCGGCTGGCGATCGTGCACGACGTCTTCCCCTACGCGCCGTCCGGACGGCCGCTGTTCACCGGCCAGCGCGTCTTCCGCTGGCTCTGGCGCATCGCGCGACGCTGGCACGGCGCGCAGACCTTCCTGCTGCCGCCGATCCTGCACATGCGCAACATCTTCCAGGTGCTGGTGGCAGCCGACAACCGCTACGGCCCGATCTACGGCTACGGCCTGTCGCGCGTCATCCTCGACCGGCTGGTCGCCAACGGCTACCTTGCCAATGGCGGCGGGCCGATCATCCTGCTCGGATCGAGCGGCGGCGGCCAGATCGCCGTCAGCGCCGCGCCCTATCTCGGCGCCGCCACCGGAGCGCCGGTCTCGGTCGTGGCCTTCGGCGGCGTCATGGCCTCGGACCGCGGCGTGACGGAAACCGGCCGCCTGATCTCGCTCTACGGATCGCGCGACGCCGTCTACCGGCTCGCCCGGTTCGCCTTCCCGGGCCGATGGCCGGTCTTTGCGTCCTCGCACTGGAACCGGGCGCAGCGCGCGCACCGACTGGTCGAGCGGGACATCGGCCCGCTCCAGCACTCCGGCCGTGGCGGCTATCTCGACGACAGGTCGAGCTGGAACGGCGTCACCCATCTCGACCTGACGGTTCGCGAGGTCGGCGCCGCCATCCGCGCGGTCGTGGAAGAGACCGCGCGGGACTGTCTCGAGGCCGCCTGAGCCGCTATTCGGCTGCCAGCGGCATGGGCGGCGTCGACGGCCGGGCCGCAGCATGCGCCTCGTCCGCGGCATGCGCGGTCCCTGCTCCGTCCGCCTCGTCGCGCGCGTTGGGACGCAAGATCCACCGCGCCACCTTGCCGGTGAAGATCGAGGCATCGTCCATGATCGTGTACATGGACGGGATGAAGACCAGCGACAGCACGGTCGACACCAGGAGGCCGCCGATCACCGCCACGGCCATGGGCGCGCGGAACTCGCCGCCGTCGCCCAGCGCCAGCGCCGCCGGGATCATGCCCGCCGACATGGCGATCGTCGTCATGATGATCGGACGGGCCCGCTTGCGGCAGGCGTCCATGATGGCCTCGGCGCGCGGCACGCCGTGGCGCACCTCCTCGATGGCGAAGTCCACCAGCATGATGGCGTTCTTGGTCACGATGCCCATCAGCATCAGGATGCCGATGACGACCGGCATGGAGACCGCGGCGTTGGTCAGCCACAGCCCCGCCACCACGCCGCCGATCGACAGCGGCAACGAGCCGAGGATCGTCACCGAGTGGAAGATCGAGCCGAACAGGAGGATCAGCACCACCAGCACCAGCATCAGGCCGGTGATCATCGCCAGCGCGAAGCCCGCGAAGACCTCGCCCATGATCTCGGCGTCGCCGGTCTCCTGGACGCGCACCCCGGCCGGCAGGTTCTTCACCAGCGGCAGGTCGTTGACGAGCGCCAGGCCCTCGCCGATCTCGTAGCCCGGGGCCATGTCGGCGCCGATGACGACGCGGCGCTCGCGGTTGAAGCGCTGGATCGACGACGGACCCTGGCCGTAGCTGATCTCGGCGACCGACGACAGCGGCACCGTCCCCCCGGTCGCCGTCGGCACCGGCAGCGCGCTGACGACAGCGAGATCGTGGCGCGATGCTTCGTCGATCTGGACCCGGATCGGAATCTGCCGGTCGCCCACCGTATACTTGGCGAGGTTGGCGTCGACGTCGCCGATGGTGGCGATGCGCAGGGTCTCGGCCAGCGTCGCCGTCGAGATGCCGAGCTCCGACAGACGGTCGAGATCGGGCCTGACGATCACCTCGGGCCGGTCCAGCGCGGCATTGGACGTGATCGCCCGGTACTTGCCGGTCTGCGCCATCGCGGTCTGGATCGCGCGCGCCGTCTCGTCGAGCAGCGCGCCGTCGGTGCCCATGACGCCGAATTCGAGCGCGCGCTGGCCCCGGTCGTTGACGAAATAGACGCGCAGGTCCGGCACCGCCTCGAGCTTCGTCAGGAGGATCTCCTCGATCTGCTCCTGCTTGATGTCGCGCTCCGACTTGTGGACGAGATCGGCGATCACCGTCGCGCGGCGCGGCTCCAGCGTGCCGGTCGGGCTCGCTCCGCCGATGACATAGACGTTCTCGACCTCCGGCAGTTCACGCATGATGTCGGTGACGCGGTCCGTGGTCGAGCGGGTTTCCTCCAGCAGCGTGCCGGGCGGAAGCTCGAGCGAAAACACGATGCGGCTCGCGTCCTCCTTCGGGATGAAGCCGGACGGCAGCAGGCCGATCGCGTACATGGAGCCGGCGAAGAAGCCGACGCCGGCGAGCATCGTCAGCCAGCGGAAGCGCAGCGACGTCGACAGGAAGGCGAGGTAGCCGCGCATGATGGCGCCGGGCTTCGGCTCCTCGTGGCCATGGCCGCGCAGGAAGTAGGCGGCGAGCATGGGCGTGATGAGGCGCGCGACCAGCAGCGAGAAGAACACCGCAACCGCCACCGTCAGGCCGAACTGCTTGAAGTACTGGCCGGCCACGCCGCCCATGAAGGAAACCGGCGCGAAGACGGCCATGATGGTCGCCGAGATCGCGATGACGGCGAGGCCGATCTCGTCGGCCGCCTCCAGCGAGGCGCGGTAGGGCGACTTGCCGAGCTTGATGTGCCGGACGATGTTCTCGATCTCGACGATCGCATCGTCGACCAGAATGCCGACCACCAGCGTGATGCCGAGCAGGCTGACGAGGTTGAGCGAGAAGCCCATCAGATCGAGCGCCCAGAAGGTCGGGATGGCCGACAGCGGCAGGGCCGAGGCCGCCACCAGCGTCGCCCGGAAATCGCGCAGGAAGAGGAACACCACCACGACCGCCAGGACGGCGCCCTCGACCAGCGTCTCCATCGCCGAATCGTAATTGCCCTCGGTGTAGCTGACGGAATCGTCCACCAGCTCGATCGTCACGTTCGGGTTCTGCGCACTGAGTTCCGCGATCGCGGCCGTCGCGCGCTCGTTGACCTCGACGTCGCTCTCGCCCTTGCCGCGGAAGATGCCGAAGGACACCACGGTCTGGTTGTTCACCCGGGCGAAGGACTTCGGCTTCGCCCAGGAATCCGTCACCGTGGCGATGTCGGACAGGACGACGCGGCGCCCGCCGGCCAGCGGGATCTCGAGGCTGCGCAGCCCCTCGATGCTGCGGGTGCTGCCCAGCGTGCGGATGGTCTGGTCGCGGCCGCCGAACTCGCCGTTGCCGCCGGTCAGGTCGACGTTCGCCGCGCGCAGCGCCCGGTTGACGTCGCCTGCCGTGGCGCCGAGCGCCCGAAGCCTGTCCGGATCGATCTCGACCTTGATCTCGCGCGTCACGCCGCCGTTGCGGTCGACGCGCGCCACGCCCTTCAGGCCCTGGAGCTTGCGGATCACCACGTCGTCGACGAACCAGGACAGTTCTTCCAGCGTCATGGCCGGCGCCTGGACGGCATAGGTCAGGATCGCCTGGCCCTCGACGTCGACCCGGTTGATCAGCGGCTGGTCGGCGGTGGCCGGCAGGTCTCCGCGGATGCGCTCGACCGCGTCCTTGATGTCCTGGACGGCGGTCTGCGTCTCGACCTCCAGCCGGAACTCGATCACCGTCTGCGAATTGCCCTCGGTGATGGTCGAGACGACGTTCTTGACGCCGGTGACGTTGGCCACCGCGTCCTCGACGCGCTTGGTCACCTGCGTCTCGAGTTCGCTCGGGGCGACACCGGGGTCCTTCACGACCACCGAGACGAGCGGGATGTCGATGTTGGGGAAGCGCGTGATGGGCAGGCTGGCGAAGCTGTAGAGCCCGAGCGCCGTCAGCACGATGAAGAGAAGGACGGACGGAACCGGATTGCGGATCGACCAGGCCGAGAAATTCCAGTTCATTGGCTGACCGCTCCCGTCTCTTCGTCGCGAACCGGGGTGACGACGTCTCCGTCGGCCACGAAGGTGCCGGCGCGCGAGACGACCTCGTCTCCTGCCGCGATTCCCTCGACCACTTCGACGAAGCCCTCCGAGCGGACGCCGATCCGGACCGGGACGGTCGAGATGCGGCCCTCGGCCACCTTCTGGAGGAAGCCGTCGGTGCCGCGATAGACGAGTGCCGCCGACGGGACGGCGACGCCGTCCCGCCGCATCGTCTCGATGGCGCCGCGCGCGAAGTTGCCGGCGCGAACGACCTCGCTGTCGTCGAGGGCGATGCGGACGACGCCCATGCGCGTCGTCTGGTTGATCTCCGGCTCGATCTTGCGGACCGTGCCGGGAACCGGTCCGGACCCGCCGGCGACGCTGATTTCCGCCGGCATGCCAGCCTTCAGCCGTCCGAGCGAGGTCTCGGCGACGCTGGCGGAGAGCTCGAGGTCGCCGTCGATTGCGATGCGGAACAGTGCGCCGCCGCTCGCGCCGACGATGCCGCCGAGCGTGGCGTTCCGGTCGAGGATCAGGCCGTCGACCGGCGAGCGGACCTGCGTCTTCTCGATCTGAAGTTCGACGTTGCGTTTCTGCGCGTCGATGACGCCGAGCTGTGCGGTCGATGCGGCGAGCGCCTTGCGGGCGGATTCGAGCTTGGCCAACGCGCTGTCATAGGCGTTCACGGCATTGTCGAGCTGCGACTGGGCTGCGATGCCCTTCCTCTGCAGCTCGCGCGCCCGCTCCAGCGCTTCCGACGCCTGGCGCACACCGATCTCGGCATCGGTGATCTGGGCGGCAACCTGTGCGATGCTGGCTTCGGCCTGGGCGCGGTTGGCCTCAGCCTGCGCCAGCTGCGTGTCGAGCATGGAGCGGTCGAGCACGGCGAGAACCGCGCCCTTCTTCACGACATCTCCCTCGTCCGCCAGGAGTTCCTGGACGATCATGCCGGAGAGGTCGACCCCGACCGCGGCTTCCTGGCGGGGGACGATGCTGCCCGTCACCACCAGGGTTTCGACCAGTTCGCGCCTTTCGGCCGCCACCACGCGGATCGCGGGCGGTGCGGCGGTGCGGATCGCGGCGGCCGGCTCCGCCGCGGCAGACCCGTCGCTCTGGACGGTCTGGGCGTAGCCGTAGGCGGCGGCGCCGCCGAGGAGGGCGAGCGCAGTCAGGACAAGGATGCGGCTTTTCTTCATCGGGCGCCTCGGTGGCGTTGGAACGTTTCGGACGAGTTCTACGGGGTGGCAGGCAGATCGGATCGCAGGGCCGCAGCCCCGCCGGTCGGACGAAGCACGGCGATGGCGATGGTGCGGATGACGGTTTCCAGCCGGTCCAGGGAGACCCCCTGAGCGGGCAGATCGTTGATCGCCAGGCCTTCGCCGAAGGCGACCATGACCGGCAGGATGGTGTCGAGGTCGGCGCAGGGCGCGATCTCACCGCGGGCGATCGCCGCGCGGAGGAAGGAGCGGAAGCTCGCGTCGACATCCTTCATCGACATCTTGCAGGCAAAGTCGATGGCGTCGTTGCGCATCGATTCCGCGCGGATCTCGGCGAAGAGCGGCGCATTGCCGCTCTCGTGCATGTAGCGGATGTGGGCCATCGCGGCGGCCACGAAGCCGTCGACCACGTCACAGCCCTGCGTCAGGAGCGAGAAGATCTCGGCGTCGCGGCGCCGGTCGGCCTCGGTGATGGCCTCGATGATGGCTTCCTTCGACGGGAAGTAGCGGTACAGCGCGCCGGGGCTCATGCCGACCTCCGCGCAGATCTGCTGCATCGAGGCTCCCTGGAAGCCCGAGCGGACGAAGCAGGCCTTGGCCGCGTCGAGGATGCGCGCGACCTGCTGGTCGCGCCGCTCGCTGCGCGTCACCGCGGCGTCGGCCTCGACGTCGGCAATGGGATCGGCGGACTGGAGGAGAGGCATGGGCATCCGTTTATGCGAATGATCATTCGCGATTTAAGCGAATGATTGATCTCAGTCAAGATGCTGCACCGCAAAAGATGCATGGGCGGGCGAAGCCGTGCCCCTGCGGTTACAGCTGGCGATCCGGCCGGATCTCGGCAATGGCCGCGAATGTAAAGTTGTGTTGCTGCAGACAGGACGGTGGCAGGAGCGGTGGCAGAACCGGCGGGACATGCGGAGACAGTCTGCTGTTTTCCGATGAGCAACGCCCATCAGCCGGGCCGGAACGGCGCCGGATCGGTGAGCTGGCCCCGTATCTCCGCTCTCCGCCCTGCCGGCGTCAGCGCAGCGACGCCAGGAAGGTCGCGGCCGTCGCGCGCATGGCGGCGAGCTGCGCTGCGTCCATCCGGTCGAGCGTGGCGATCATCATCGCCATGCGGCGGTTGCCGGCGAAACGCCGGCGGTGGCGGGCGAGGAAATCCCAGTAGAGCGGGTTGAAGGGACAGGCATCCGGCCCGACGCGCTGCTTCACGTCGTAGCGGCAGGACCCGCAATAGTCGGACATCCGGTCGATATAGGCGCCCGACGCGGCATAGGGCTTCGAGGCGAGCAGGCCGCCGTCGGCGAACAGGATCATGCCGACGACGTTGGGCATCTCCACCCATTCGTAGGCGTCGTGGTAGACGAGGAGGTACCACTCCTGCACCGCGCGCGGGTCGAGCCCCGCGAGCAGGCAGAAATTGCCGATCACCATCAGCCGCTGGATATGGTGCGCATAGGCATTCGCCCTCGTTTCGCCGATCGCCTGCGCCAAGCAGTTCATCCCGGTCTCGCCGGTCCAGAAGAAATCCGGCAGCGGCCGGTCGGCGCCGAGCGCGTTCGAGGCAGCGTAGTCCGGCATCTTCAGCCAGTAGATGCCGCGCACGTACTCGCGCCAGCCGATGATCTGGCGGATGAAGCCCTCGACGGCGTTCAGCGGCGCGTGGCCGGCATGGAAGGCATCCTCGGCGCGGCGGCAGCATTCGGCGGGCAGAAGCAGGCCGCAATTGATCAGCGCCGACAGGTTCGAGTGGAACAGCAGCGGCTCGCCCGCGCGCATCGCGTCCTGATAGTCGCCATAGCGCGGCAGCGCGTTCTCCACGAACCAGTCGAGCGCCTTCAAGGCGTCCTCGCGGGTGACCGGGTAATCGAACGGCTCCAGGTCGCCGAAATGGCCGGCGAAGTCGCGGGCGACGAGGTCGAGCACGCGCCGCGTCTTCTCGTCCGGGGCAAATCGCGGGCGTTCGGGCACGGCGATCGTCTCCGGCAGCGGCTTGCGGTTCTCCTTGTCGAAGTTCCAGGCGCCGCCCTCGGGGTCCTTGCCGCGCATGAGGTACCCGGTCCTGCGCCGCATCTCGCGGTAGAAGAACTCCATGCGCAGGTCCTTGCGGCCCTCCGCCCAGTCGGCGAAATCCTGCGTGGAGCAGAGGAAGCGCTGGTCCTCGCGGATCTCGACCGGGCAGCCGAACAATTCGCTCCAGTCGGCCATCGCCTGCAGCACGCGCCACTCGCCGGGCTCGGTGACGACGATCCGCTCCGGCCGGTGCCTCTCCACCGCGCGCCGCAGCGCCTCCGTCAGGCTTACCGGCCCGCCCGCCTCGCCGAAGGCGGCATAGTCGATCGCGATCCCCTCCCCGCGCAGCCCGTCTGCGAAATGGCGCATCGCCGAGAAGAGGAACGCGATCTTCTTCCTGTGATGCGGCACGTAGGTCGCCTCCTCGCCGACCTCGGCCATGACGACGACATCGCGCGCCGGGTCGAGCCCGTCGAGGCTGGAGATCGACCGCGAGAGCTGGTCGCCGAGAATGAAGCGGAGCGTGCCGGGCATGGCGGGTGATATGGAGGCCGGCGCGCGAAGGTCGAGGGGCACGTTGCCGCGGATCCGTGGACCCGGCGCGGGCGCACCGATACGTTGCAGCCGGCGCGAAGCGCGCGTATTCTGGCCGAAACGAAGGATCGACATGAAGACCGTCTTCGCCGCATTCGCCCTGCTTCTCTCGCTGTTCACCGCCGGTGCGGCCCAGGGCGCCGACGCCTGCGTGCTCTTCGAGCATGCCGGCTTCGGCGGCAGGACGCTGTTCGTCCCGCCCAACGGCTCGGTGGCCCGCTTCGGTCCCTTCAACGACCGCCTCTCTTCGGTGCAGGTGCCGCCCGGCTGCCGCCTGACCATCCACGAGCACGTTGATTTCGGCGGTGCGTCGCTCAGCCTGTCCGGCGACGTCGGCTTCGTCGGCGAAACGTGGAACGACGAGGCCTCGTCGGCGAGCTGCGCCTGCCGTTTCGTCCAACAGCAGCCGCGCGGCTGCACGATGTATCGGGACGCCGGTTTCCGTGGCCGCGCGTACGAGCTTGCGCCCGGCGAACGGGTCCCGTTCGTGGGCCGCAACTGGAACGATCAGGCCTCGTCGGCCCGCGTGGAACCCGGATGCCGGCTCACCGTGTTCGAGCATGCGGACTTCCAGGGAGCCTCGCTGAGCCTGCGGCGCGACGCCGAGTATTTCGGCCACGACTGGAACGACCAGGTTTCGTCGGCCATGTGCTCCTGCCGCTGACCCCGGTCGCCGTGCACGACCGATGCCAGGCATCGCGACGGCAGAAGCAAGGAGACAGCCGATGCACAGACCCGTCGTCCCGCCCGCTCTGAAGGGCGTCTACGAGCAGTGGCACTTCGCGCCGGCGGTCGTAGCCAACGGCTTCGTCTTCTGCTCGGGCATCGTCGGCACCAGCCCCGGCGGCGAGACGCCGGGCGCCGACGGGCTCAGGGGCGCCGAGGCAACGCTTTCCGGCGCCGACGCGCCGCTCGCCGCGCTGATGGCGGTGAAGGACCCGGAAGCCCAGTTCGCCACCGCCTTCGAGGCGCTGAAGGCGATCCTCGCCGAGGCTGGCTGCGCCCTCTCCGACGTCGTCGAGATCACCACCTACCACGTCGACATCGCCCGCCACATGGAGACCTTCATGCGGGTACGCGACCGCTACCTGAGCGAACCCTGGCCGGCCTGGACGGCGATCGGGGTGAGCGAACTGATCGTGCCGGGGGGATTGATGGAGATCCGGGCAGTGGCGATGGTGCGGGGGTGAGCGGGCCGCCGTGAGCCCAACTTGTCCGAGGGGACGGCGAAGCGTATATCCTTCAATGAGCAGGTTGAGCGGGTTTCGAGCAGGACGGACGAGGATATGCGCGAGATCGGCGCCTTTGATGCAGGAAATAGGGGGACAGTTTACTTATTTCCGGCTACACTGCGTTTCCCAGAGACTGAATTCGATGGACGGAAATAAGTAAACTGTCCCCGTATTTCCTGCCGGAACGGACGTGGCCATGCGTGAGATCGGCACCTTCGACGCGGAAACCACTCTCGGCGCGCTGCTGGACCGCGTCGAGCAGGGCGAGGAAGGGGTGATCACCCGCAACGGCAAGCCCGTCGCCCGGCTCGTACCCGAAGGTGCGGCAAAGGATGGTCAGACCGCGCGGGCAGCGGCCGAGCGCATTCGAGCGCGCGCGAAGGACATTCCGCGCGACGAGGCGATCAGCATCGAGGAGTGGAAGCAATTCCGCAACGAGGGCCGCGCTTGACGCTGGTCCGAGAAAGCACGACGTGATCAACGTAGCTAACGCCACCGACCATTTCTCGACGTGTTCGATGACTGTTTTGCCGGTGCCGGTACACCCGCCATCGACAATGTGGATCGGGTAGCCAGTGAGGTCGCTACCGTATCGGGTTGTGAACGGGAGACAGGCCCACGCGGACGTTCATGTTTGCGGGAAGGTGCATACCCGCTTTGATTGCGACCGGCAGATGAACATTGATTTTGTCCTCTGGCTTCGCCAGTCGGATCACTTTCATGGCTCGGACCAGCAGGGCCATTATCGCAACCGCACCATGATCGTCGGCAGGATCACAAGCCATCGCGCCGAACGTTACGCTCACCGACTTCGCGTTTTTTTCCTCATCCCAGTGCAACCAGCCGACGCCAGACCCAATCTCTAGAACGGGAATCCACTCACCGGACTTCTCATCCTGAACGCTGAGTTTTGGCCATGAGCGGCCGACGCGGCATCCATGCTTGAAAGCGTTGTAGACGGACTTCTTCGTGAATAACGCAGCCTGCACGGTGATGAACTTGATAACGTCATCGTCCAAGATATTTTCCGTTCCGGGACGGCCCCAGAACTTTGCGGCGAGCCATTTGTCGAAGTCGGTAACGCCACTAACTTCTAGCGTTGAGGGTATTTCTCTTCTGGCAACAGCCTCCACGGCTTCGTTGAATTCCCTGCCGAAGGATTTCTTGGCGTATCGTGGAACCGGACCATGGGGAAAGCTGCCAAGCAGCACTGTAAGCAGGGTTTCGATGGCATGAAAGCGTATGAACATCAGCGCCGACGCTTTCATTTCATCCATCCCGTCGAGCAATTCAGCACCGAAGCTGGTATCTTTGCTCGACATCTCATCGAGCTGGAAATGCTGAGTAATGTCCTTCACGTACCGGATGCAGCTTGACTGCTTGAGATGGTAGAGCGGATCAATCTGTGACCAGAAAAGTTTATCTATATTCATGCGCCATCCCTCCCGCCGATTATCACAATATCGGCAAAGACGATGCAAAACCATGTGGCAGGTGACGGCTGCAATATCCCCTTACCCGAACTTCCCCGTCCTTGGAAATCCCTTCGGCACCATCCGCCCGGCGGCCGCCCGGTCGCCGGTCCATTCCACGAGGTCGGCCCTGCCCTTGACGAAGGCGCGGCCGGCGGAGTCGGTCCAGGTCAGGCCCTTGTCGATCTCGAAGGTCTTGATGTCTGACACGCCGCCGTCCTTGTAGCGCTGCAGGCGCACGCCCTTGCCGCGGGTCATCTCGGGGATCTGGGCGAGCGGGAAGACCAGCAGCTTGCGGTTCTCGCCGACGATGGCGACGTGGTCGCCGGTCACCGGCAGGCAGCGGGCGGCCTCGTCGGGCGTCTTGACGTTCATCACCTGCTTGCCCTTGCGGGTGTTGGCGGCGACCTCTCCCTCGGGCACCACGAAACCGTATCCCTCGTGCGAGGCGACGAGCAGGCGACGCTCGGGATCGTGGACGAAGGCGGTGACGATGTCCTGGTCGTTCTCCATGTCGACGATGATGCGGATCGGCTCGCCATGGCCGCGCCCGCCGGGCAGCCGGTCGGCGCCGATGGTGTAGAACTTGCCGCCGGTGGTCAGCACCAGGATCTTGTCGGTGGTCTGGGCGTGGAAGGCGAGCTTGAGCTTGTCGCCCTCCTTGAAGGCGAGGCCGTCGAACTCGGCCAGATGGCCCTTCAGCGCCCGCAGCCAGCCCTTTTCCGACACGACGACGGTGATCGGCTCCTTCTCGATCATCGCCTGCTGGATGTGGCTCTCGTCGTGCTCGGGCGCGTCGGCGAACTGGGTGCGGCGGCGGCCGAGGTCGGTGTGCGAGCCGAAGCGGTCGCGCAGCTTCTCCACCTCCCAGCGGATCGTCTTCCACTGCTTGGCGTCCGAGGCGAGCAGCGCCTCGATCTGCGCCTTCTCCTTGGTCAGAGTGTCGAATTCGGTCTTGATCTCGAATTCCTCGAGCTTGCGCAGCGCGCGCAGGCGAAGGTTGAGGATGGCTTCTGCCTGGGTGTCGGTGAGGTTCCACCGCACCATCATGACGGGCTTCGGCTCGTCCTCCTCGCGGATGATGCGGATCACCTCGTCGATGTTGAGATAGGCGATCAGGTAGCCGCCGAGGATCTCCAGCCGCCGCTCGATCTCGGCCAGCCGGTGCTTCGACCGGCGGACCAGCACCTCCTTGCGGTGGTCGAGCCACTGCTGCAGCGCTTCCTTCAGCGACAGCACGTTCGGCACGCGGCCGCGCGACAGGACGTTCATGTTGAGCGGAAAGCGGTTCTCCAGCTCGGAGAGCTTGAACAGCGATTCCATCAGGATCGCCGGGTCGACCGTGCGGCTTTTCGGCACCAGCACCACGCGCACGTCCTCGGCGCTCTCGTCGCGCACGTCCTCCAGCAGCGGCAGCTTGCGCGCCATCAGGAGCTCGGCGATCTTCTCGATCAGCTTGGCCTTCTGCACGCCGTAGGGAATCTCGGTGACGACGATCTGCCAGGTGCCGCGGCCCTGGTCCTCGACCGTCCACTTCGCCCGGACGCGGAACGAGCCGCGGCCGGTCCTGTAGGCCTCCACGATCGACGGCCACCGGTCGACGATGATGCCGCCGGTCGGAAAGTCCGGCCCGCGCACCATGTTCTCGTCGGCATCCTCCGGATGCGGGTCCTTGGTCAGAAGGTCCTCGACCGTGCAGTCTGGGTGGTCGATCAGGTGCAGGCAGGCCTTGGCGAGTTCGGCCACGTTGTGCGGCGGGATCGAGGTGGCCATGCCGACAGCGATCCCGGTCGAGCCGTTGGCGAGCAGGTTCGGGAAGGCGCCGGGCAGGACCGTCGGCTCCTCGTTCTCCTCGTTGTAGGTCGGGCGGAAATCGACCGCGTCCTCGGTGATGCCGGACAGGAGGTCCGTCGCCGCCACCGTCATGCGCGCCTCGGTGTAGCGCATGGCGGCCGCGTTATCGCCGTCGATGTTGCCGAAATTGCCCTGGCCGTCGACCAGCGGGTAACGCACCGAGAAGGGCTGGGCGAGCCGCACCAGCGCGTCGTAGATCGACTGGTCGCCATGCGGGTGGAACTTGCCCATCACCTCGCCGACGATCGAGGCGCATTTGGCGAAGCGCTGGTCGGGATTGAGCCTGAGCAGGCGCATGGCATGCACGATGCGGCGGTGCACCGGCTTCATGCCGTCGCGCACGTCGGGCAGCGCCCGGTGCATGATCGTCGACAGCGCATAGGCCAGATAGCGCTCCTCGAGCGCTTTCTTCAGGTCGACGGGCTCGATGCCTGAACTGTCATCGCCGGAGTCCGGCGGCGTCTGGGATTTCGACATGTCCGGCAGTTATCGAATCAGGCGATTCGGAGCAAGCGAGAGCCAGTCTTCGTCAAGCCTTTCCGACAATGCCGCGCGATCGTCTTCCATCGGCGCAACGGCCGATCCGACTTGCCATTCCGAAAGTGGCGAAGTTTACAGAAGGCCGACGCAATCTGCAGCTAGACATCATCCTGACGATTTCGGCGTCGACCATTCGGACAGCGCGCAGGCGCGACCAACTCAGGGAACCAACATGACGTACCTCAAGTCGAAACTTCGCAGCCTCGCCGTGAGCGGCCTCGTGCTCGCCGCCATGCCCCACGTCGCCCATGCACAGAGCGCGGACGAGGTCGGCCAGCGGATCAAGGCGCTGCTGACCGCCCAGGGGCTGCAGCTCTCCTGGAGCGGGATCGCCGAGCAGAACGGCGGTTTCGTCCTGCAGGGCGTCAGCGCCTCCGCGGAGGGCGTCGAGGGCAGCGCGCCGATCGGCGACATCACGCTGTCGGGCATCAGCCGGGACGGCGACACCATCGTCGTCGCGGAGGTGACGATGCCGAACTACGCCTACACGGAAGACGGCATGTCGCTTTCCATCGAGGGCATCGCGATGACCGGGCTGCAGCTGCCGGAGGCGGATGCCTCGGATCCGATGAACACGCTGATGGTCTATGACACGGCGGACGTCGGCCGGATGTCGTTTTCGGCCGGCGGCCAGGAGATCTTCTCGATGAGCCAGGTGCACACCGAGACGGACACGGCCGACGACGGAACCATGGCCTTCGCGGCGGCGGTGGAAGAGTTCTTCGTCAATCTCGCGATGGTGGAAGATGCCCAGTCGAAGGCCGTCATCGACGCGCTCGGCTACCAGACGCTCAAGGGCTACATCGAGATGGCCGGCACCTACAATCCGCAGGACGGCCGCATGGTCCTCGACCAGTACGACACCTCGATCGCGAACGCCGGCACGCTCGGCATGACGGTCGACATCAGCGGCTACACGCCGCAGTTCATCCAGGCGCTGCGCGAGATGCAGGCGAAGATGTCGGCGAGCGAAGGCCAGGACCAGTCGGTGCAGAGCATGGCCATGCTCGGCCTGATGCAGCAGATCAACCTGCACGGCGCCACCCTGCGCTTCGAGGACGACAGCCTGACGGAGAAGGTGCTGTCCTTCGTGGCCGCCCAGCAGGGCGTCCAGCCGGCCGACATCAAGAACCAGGCCAAGGCCGTGCTGCCCTTCGCTCTGGCCCAGGTCGGCGATCCGGACCTGACGGCCACGGTGAGCGCGGCAGTCAACGCCTTCCTCGACAACCCGCAGAGCCTGGAAGTCAGCCTCGAGCCCGAGAACCCGCTCCCCTTCGCCCTCGTCGCCGCCAGCGCCATGACCGCCCCGCAGGCGCTGCCCAAGCAGCTGGGATTCGGGATCGTGGCGAACGAGTAGGGATTTGGGCAGTCGGCAGTAGGCAGTCGGGGTCGGGAGCAGCGGACGACACGTCGCAAGTGGTCTGCCCGAAGTCGAGAATCCCGACTGCCGACTGCCCTCAGTGCTACCGCAGCAGCTGGAACTCCGGATCGCGGCGAACGAGTGCGGCAGTCGGGCGTCGGAGTCAGCGGACGGCCCGTCGGGCAAACGGTCTGCCTCAGGTCAAAACCCCGACTGCCGACTGCCGACTGCCGACTGCCCCTCCCCCACGCACTCCCCCACCACCGCCAGCGCGCCGGCCATCAGGCCGGCGTCGCTGAACGGGAAGCCGGGTCCCTCGCCCGTCAGGGGCACGTGGACGAAGCCGCTCATGGCGGGCGTGAAGCCGTCGCAGGCGTGGGCGCGCGAGAGCATGAAGACGGTGTTGCAGAGATAGCCGCCAGCATCGTCCGACCATTCGACCGGCAGGCCCATCTCTGCCAGCCGCCGCGCGATCGCCTCCAGCGGCAGGCCGGAGGGCAGCGTGTCCGGTCCCGCGCAGACCTTGCCGGCCGCGCGCAGAATCCCCGCATTGTCCGGCCGGTCGGCCTCGAAGCGGTTGCGCGCCAGCCGCTCCAGCCGGAAGCCGGCGCATTCGGTGGCGAGGCCGAAATGGATGGCGACGTCGGGCGCGAAGTCGCGGCCGATCGCCGAGAGCCGCGGGCCGACCGCGTCGTAGTCGACCGGCAGAACCTCGGCGCGGAGGGCCGCCATGCCGTCGAGCGCGGGCGGGGCCGCTCGCAGCGCCGCCACCAGCCGTTCCGTCGGGTTGACCGGCGCGCCCGGAAAGGGCTCGAAGCCGGTCACCAGGACGCGCAGGCCGGCGGCCATCGGGCTAGGCGTCCTTCTTCTGCGGCACCACGCGGATGCCGAGTTCGCGCAGCTGCGCCGGCAGCGCCTCCGACGGCGCGCCCATCAAAAGGTCCTGCGCCTGCTGGTTCATCGGGAACAGCGTGATCTCGCGCAGGTTCTTGGCTCCCACCAGCAGCATGATGATGCGGTCGACGCCGGCCGCCATGCCGCCATGCGGCGGCGCGCCGTACTGGAAGGCGCGGTAGAGGCCGCCGAAGCGCTCCTCGACGTCGGCCTTCGACAGGCCGACCTTCTCGAAGGCCTTGACCATCAGCTCCGGCGACTGGTTGCGGATCGAGCCCGAGGCGATCTCGAAGCCGTTGCAGACCATGTCGTACTGATAGGCCTTGATGGTCAGCGGATCCTGCTTCTCCAGCGCCTCCAAGCCGCCCTGCGGCATCGAGAACGGGTTGTGCGCGAAGTCGACCTTCTTCTCGTCCTCGTTCCACTCGAAGAAGGGGAAGTCGACGATCCAGCACAGTTCGTAGCGGTCGCGGTCGACGAGGTTCAGTTCCTCGCCCGCCCGCGTGCGGGCCTCGCCGGCGAACTTGTAGAATTTCGCCGGGTCGCCGGCCACGAAGAAGCAGGCGTCGCCGTCGCCGAGCCCGAGCTGCTGGCGAACCGCCTCGGTGCGCTCGGGACCGATGTTCTTGGCGAGCGGACCGGCGCCCTCGACCGCCTCGCTCTCCTTGCGCCAGAAAATATACCCCAGCCCCGGCTGCCCCTGTTGCTGCGCCCAGGCGTTCATCCGGTCGCAGAAGGCTCTGGAGCCGCCGGTCTTGGCCGGAATGGCCCAGACCTCGGCCTTCGGGTCGTTGGCCAGGATGTTGGCGAAGACCTTGAAGCCCGAGCCCGCGAAATGCTCCGACACCGCCTGCATCTCGATCGGGTTCCTGAGGTCCGGCTTGTCGGAGCCATATTTGCGCAGCGCCGTGTCGTAGGGGATGCGCGGGAAGCTCTGCGTCACCGGCTTGCCATTGGCGAATTCCTCGAACACGCCGCGGATCACCGGCTCCATCGTCGTCCAGACGTCTTCCTGGGTGACGAAGCTCATCTCGAGGTCGAGCTGGTAGAACTCGCCCGGCAGCCGGTCGGCGCGCGGGTCTTCGTCGCGGAAGCAGGGCGCGATCTGGAAATAGCGGTCGAAGCCCGCCACCATCAGGAGCTGCTTGTACTGCTGCGGCGCCTGCGGCAGGGCGAAGAACTTGCCTTGATGGATGCGCGACGGCACCAGGAAGTCGCGCGCGCCCTCGGGCGAGGAGGCGGTCAGGATCGGCGTCGAATACTCCGTGAAGCCGACGTCGGTCATGCGCCGGCGCATGTCGGCGATGATCTTCGTGCGCTGCACGATGTTCTTGTGCAGCGTCTCGCGGCGCAGGTCGAGGAAGCGGTATTTCAGCCGGATGTCCTCGGGATAGTCCGGCTCGCCGAACACCGGCAGCGGCAGTTCCTTGGCCGTCGACAGGACCTCGATCTCGTCGGCATAGAGCTCGATCTCGCCGGTCGGCATGTTGGCGTTCACGGTCTCGGGCGTGCGCGCCTTGACCTTGCCGTCGACCCGGATCACCCACTCGCCGCGCACCGTCTCGGCCGTCTTGAAGGCCGGCGAATCCGGATCGGCGACGATCTGGGTCATGCCGTAATGGTCGCGCATGTCGATGAACAGCAGCCCGCCATGATCGCGGACCCGGTGAACCCAGCCCGACAGGCGCGCGGTCGTGCCTTCGTCGGACTTGCGGAGTTGAGCGCAGGTATGGCTGCGGTAGCGATGCATGAGGCTGTCCGGTCTTCTCGAGAAACGATGCCGGGGCCGCCGGCGGCGACCGCCCGACCCCTCAAAATCCGCGCGAAAAGCGCATGGGCGGGGTGGTTTGTCAAGAATGGAGCCGCCAGCCCGAACTCCGCGATCCTGCTCCACCCGGCATGGCGTCTCCTCACCTTCGTCATCCTGGAACGGCGTCCGAGCGAAGCGAAGGACGACGTATCCGGGATCCATGCCTCGGCCGACGTCGAAAGGCCGGACGGTGCAGGATGAAGCGGCCAGTCCGAAACGACACGGTGGAGACGATGGTGTGTGCCTCTCCCGCACCGGATCGCAGGGCATGGACGCCGAGGCATGGATCCCGGATACGCGCCGCCTCGCTCCGCTCGGCGGCCCGTTTCGGGATGACGAAGTCGGCGGGCAGGACGCGTAGCGTTGCAGGTCCGGGCCACCTCCCTTCGTCATCCCGGAACGGCGTCCGAGCGAAGCGACGGACGACGTATCCGGGATCCCTGCCTCGGCCGACGTCGAAAGGCCGGACGGTGCAGGATGAAGCGGCCGTCCGGAACGACGCCGCGGAGGTGGCGCCAGCATGCCCCACGCAGGCCCATCCGTCGTTCTTTCAACCGAATAGGTCTCCTTGGCACAACCGGGAGCGACACGGCCGGTCCATCATCGGCACCCTGCCACTCGCAAGTCTCCGCGCATGTCCTCCATCCGGCCGCTGATCCCGCTCCTCCTCGCCGCCGGCATCCTGCTCGGCGGCAACGGGCTGCAGGGCACGCTGATCGCGCTGCGCGGCGCGCAGGAGGGGTTCGCGCCGTCGACCATCGGCCTCATGGGCACGGCCTATTTCTGCGGCTTCCTCGTCGGCTGCCTGGCGATCTCGCGCATGATGAAGGCGGTGGGGCACGTGCGGGCCTTCTCGGCGCTCGCCGCCATCGCCTCGGCCGGCACGCTGCTGATGGTGCTGATGATCGACCCGCTCGTCTGGTCGGCCATCCGCTTCCTGTCGGGCTTCTGCTTCGCGGGCCTGTTCACCATCATCGAGGCCTGGCTGAACTCCGGCGCGGCCAACGAAAGCCGGGCCCGCATACTGGCGCTCTACCGCATCGTCGACATCGGCTCGGTGACCGGCGCGCAGTTCCTGATACCGGCGATCGGCGCCGACGGTTTCGCGATCTTCGCCGTCATGTCGATCATGATCACGCTGTCGCTGGTGCCGGTGTCGCTCGGCGACCGGTCGAACCCCGCGCCGCCCGAGGACGTCAAGCTCGATCTGGCGCGCGTCTGGCGCATCTCGCCGCTCGGCGCCATCGGCTGCATCGCCATCGGCGTCACCAACAGCGCCTTCCGCACGCTGTCGCCGGTCTATGCGGAGGCGATCGGCATGTCGGTGGCCGACGTCGTCGTCTTCGTCAGCGTCGGCATCATCGGCGGGGCCGTCATGCAGTATCCGCTCGGCCATCTGTCGGACCGCTGGGACCGTCGCCTCGTGCTCCTGACGACCACGTGCTGCGCGCTGGCGGCCGCGCTGGCGCTGGCGCTGGCCGGCGGCACCCATCCGGCCACCAACTTCGTCCTCGTCTTCGTGTTCGGCTCCTTCGCCATGCCGCTCTACTCGCTGTCGGCGGCCCATGCCAACGACCGGGCGGGCAAGGGCGAGTTCGTGCAGGTGAACGCCGCGCTGATGCTGTTCTATTCCTTCGGCGCCATCGGCGGGCCCTTCGCCGCTTCCACCGTCATGCAACTCTTCGGGCCGAACTTCCTGTTCGTCTTCAACGCCTGCGTCTATTCCGTGTTCATCGGCTTCATCCTCTACCGCATGGGCGCGCGCGGCGGCGTCCCGCCCGAGCGGCGCGGCCGCTTCACGGCGCTGCTGCGCACGTCGACCCTCTTCGCCCGGCTGGCCAGACGCAGCGGCGACAGGGACGCGGATCGCGGCGCAGACAGGGGGCCGTCCACGCCTGCGGACTGAGCCGCGGTCAGCAGGGCACGTCGGCCGCTCGCGCCTTGCCGATGCCGGGAAGCTGATATTCCGGATGGCCCTCGGACTCTTCCGGCAAAGGCAGCGGCGTGTTGGCGATCCTGCATGCCGTGCAAAGACCGGCACGGCGACGCCCGATCGATGATGCTTCCGACCGGCACTGCACCATCGAACGCAACCTCGATGTCGAGGGGGAATGCGACGAGGGCGGGCCGCGGCGGTCCGCCCGCCCGCCCCGGCCCAGCCGCGCTACCGATCGGTATTCAGGTCGTTCAGCAGGATATCGAGGATCCGGTTGCCTGCTGCCGCCGGTTCGGCCACGGCCCCCTTCGGCTTCGCTTCGCCGCCCGTGCCGCCTCCGACGATGATCACCTCCGTCGGGGGAGTGGGTCGCACCTCGTAGAACGCGACGACGAGGGTGTTGGTCTTGATCCTGCGTGCATCGAACCCGCCGGACGCGCTCAGGTTCGTGATCCCGATCGCCGGCCTCAGGTTACCGTCATATGTGACGGCGAACTCGATTGTGCGACCGAAATCGCCGGGCTTCAGGTTCGGGCTCAGCGACTCCGCGAACCAGTCCTGCGCCTTCAAGGCGCCGCGGAAGGGCTTCACCGGATGGTCTACGCACCAGGCCGTGTCCTCTCCGTCCTTCGATACCCGCCCTTCCAGCAACGTCGTCTCCAGACCCCGGTCGCGCACCGCCGCCCCTGCCCCCAGCGCAAGCGACTGGTTGCTCGACGGGATGATCCAGTTCAGCGCCGTCAGACCCGCGCCCGCCTGCTTCTCGCGATTGAGCTTGATGCTGTATTTGGCGGCGTAGTCCTTCAGGGCCGGATACTGCACCTTGGCCGTGGCCAGAGCCGTCGCGATCTCGCAGTGGACGATCTCCTTGACCTCGGACGGCTTGATCTTCTCGAGGTCGGCATCTGCGATCGTGGATATACAACCGCTGCAAAGCAGCGGCGCAAGAAGCGCCAGTCTGCGCATGACGTATGTTCCCCCCTGTCTTCTCCCCAACCACGACCGGATAGTATAACCAGAGATTTATTTCTTCAATACAAAAAACCTTGGGTTGCACGCCCTGATCGCTGGAACCTGCGGGGGGCGATCGTGTCACTCCGACGCGGTGAAGACTCCGCGCCGCGAATCCCGTAAAGAAACCGCATGCACCTGATCACGACCCCCGACGAGCTCGCCGCCGTCGTCTCCGAACTGTCCAAGTCCGACTTCGTCACCGTCGACACGGAGTTCATCCGCGAGACGACGTTCTGGCCGGAACTGTGCCTCATCCAGATGGCCGCGCCGGGCGTCACCGCGCTGGTCGATCCGCTGGCGCCGGGCATGGATCTCGGCCCCTTCTTCGACCTGATGGCCAACGAGGCGGTCACCAAGGTCTTCCATGCCGCGCGCCAGGACATCGAGATCATCTTCAACCGCGGCCAGCTGATTCCGCATCCGGTGTTCGACACGCAGGTGGCGGCCATGGTCTGCGGTTTCGGCGACAGCGTCTCCTACGAGCAGCTGGTGCAGAAGCTGAGCGGCGGCCAGATCGACAAGTCGTCGCGCTTCACCGACTGGCGCCAGCGGCCGCTCACCGACAAGCAGCTCGCCTATGCGCTGGCGGACGTCACCCACCTCATCGACGTCTACGCGAAGCTGAAGGCCCAGATCGACGAGGAAGGCCGGGCCGACTGGCTGACCGAGGAGATGGAGATCCTCACCGCCCGGCGCACCTACGACCCGCATCCCGAAGACGCCTGGAAGCGCCTGAAGATGCGCATGCGCAAGCCGCAGGAACTGGCGGTACTGCAGGCGGTGGCGACCTGGCGCGAGTTCGAGGCGCGCGAGCGCAACGTGCCGCGCGGCCGCGTCATCAAGGACGACGCCATCTACGAAGTCGCCCAGCAGCAGCCGCGCGACGCCGCGGCGCTCGCCCGCCTGCGCACCATCCCCAAGGGCTGGGAGCGCTCGGGTCAGGCGACGGGCCTCATCGCCGCCGTCAACGCCGCCCTTGCCATTCCGAAGGACCAGATGCCCCGCCTGCCCCAGCAGCTGCATTCGCCGGAAGGTTCCGCAGCGGCGGCAGAGCTCCTCAAGGTGCTGCTCAAGCTGGTGTCGGACGAACAGAACGTCGCGGCCAAGATGCTGGCCTCCAGCGACGACATCGAGCGGATCGCCGCCGAGGGCGAGAAGGCCAGCGTGCCCGCCCTGCAGGGCTGGCGGCGCGAGGTCTTCGGCGAAAAGGCGCTGATGCTCGTCCAGGGCCGGCTGGCGCTCAAGTTCGACCGGCGCAAGGTCTCGGTCTTCGAGATCTGAAAGGCCCGGCACGGTCCCCGCGACGCCGCCGAGGCGGGCAGGCGCGGCCCGCTATCCCTCCGCGCGCATGTCGAGCAGCTTGCCGGTGATGCGGGCGAGCTGCTGCAGGCGGCCGTCGGGCCGCTCGCCCATCAGCCCTGCATGCGACTTCGGAATCACCAGCGTCAGGCCGCCGCGATCGTTTTCCTCCCAGCGCAGCTGCGGGATCACGCCCGGCATCGAGGCCGAGAACAGGTAGACGACGCGCAGGATGCCGCCGAGCAGGCGCGCGCGTTCCAGGTATCGCGGCGTGGCCAGCGCCCGGATCTGCGGCGCGGCGGCCTCGTCGAACAGGCCCTCGTGGCGGAACAGGTTGGCGAGCGCGATATAGGCCCGGCCGGGATGGTCGACGCCGATGAAGGCGCCGTGTGCGATGATGTTGAGCGACTGGGTGCCGCGATAGTCGGGATGGGCGCGCCAGCCGATGTCCGCGAGCAGGCAGGCGGCGCGGCGGTAGCGTGCCTCGTCCTCGGTCTCGTCGACGCCGAAGGCGGCGAAGGCGGCGCCCGTCCAGTCGGCGAGTTCGTGCGCGTGCCGCACCGAGCGGGCGCGCAGCAGCGCCAGTTCCTCCGACGACGAGATCAGCGGGTCCGTCGGCTTCTCGTCGTCCGGCAGCAGCGAGTAGAGATAGCCTTCGCGCACGCCGAGGGCGGAGATGACGATGCTTTTTGGCTTCATCACCGCCGTGATGTGGTTGAGCACGGTGGCGCCGTAGGCGAGCAGGCCGCGCCGGTTCTTCGAGACCCGCTCGATGCCCTTCATCTTGTCGATGTCGCCGCGGGCGACGCGCTTCAGGAAGGCGGACGAGGCCGCCACGTCCATCTGGTAGTGGTGCATGACGTGCAGCGGGTAGCCGGTGGCATGCATGTGCAGCCGTGCGAGGTTGCGCCAGGTGCCGCCGACGCAGTAGAAGTTGCGGCCCTCGCCCTGCTTCAGCAGGTCGGCGCGGGCGAGTTCGCTGCGGGCGATGCGCCCTGCCGCCAGGATAGATCCCTTCGACATGTCCTGCAGCCTCAGCCCGCCCAGCGGCAGCGTGATGCCGTCGCCGATCGCCTCGCCGCGCACGTCGACCAGTTCCAGGCTGCCGCCGCCGAGGTCGCCGACGATGCCGTCGGCGGGGTGGAAGCCGGAAATCACGCCGAGCGCCGAGTAATAGGCCTCCTCGCGGCCGGACAGCACGCGGATCTCGGTGCCCAGCACCTCCTCGGCGCGCTGGATGAAGTCGGCGCCGTTGTCCGCCTCGCGCGCCGCAGCGGTGGCGATGACGTGCAGCTCGGTCGAGCCCGCCTGCTCCGACAGGGCGCGGAAGCGGCGGAATTCCTCCATCGACCGGCGCACCGCGTCGGGGTCGAGCCGTCCCGTCGAAACGAGGCCCTTGCCCAGGCCCGCCAGCATCTTCTCATTGAACAGCACCGTGGGCGCGCGCGCGATGCCCTCGTAGACGACAAGACGAACCGAGTTCGAGCCGATGTCGATGATGGAGATGGGCTGGCGGTTCTGCAGGCGCCCCTGGGAATTCGCGATCATGCGGCGGTGGTCGCCTTGCCCTTCTTGCGGCGCGCCTGCCGCACGATGCGTTTCGGCGCACTGGATTTCAACGCCATTCCGCGGCCCGACAGGCTGGGATTCGTCATGAAATACTCCTGCGCGTTGAATGGTTCCTCGCCCTCGTCCGGAACGATCCGGCGGGACGTGCCGTCGGGCAGTACTTCGAAACTTTGCTGGTTGTCCATGATGTTTCCGATCATGATCTGGCCCAGCACCTGCTCGTGCACGGTCCGGTTGATCAGCGGCACCAGCGTCTCGACGCGGCGGTCGAGATTGCGCGGCATCATGTCTGCCGAGCCGATGTAGACCAGCGCCTCGTCCGACGGCAGGCCGTGGCCGTTGCCGAAGCAGAAGATGCGGCTGTGCTCCAGGAAGCGGCCGATGATCGACTTGACGCGGATGTTGTCGGAAAGGCCCGGCACCTGCGGCCGCAGGCAGCAGATGCCGCGGATGACGAGGTCGATCTCCACGCCTGCCCGCCCCGCCTCGTAGAGCGCGTCGATCACCTGGGGGTCGACCAGCGAATTCATCTTCATCCAGATCTGCCCCGGCCGGCCGGCCTTGGCATGCGCCATCTCGTCGGCGATGTGGGTGAGGATGCGCTGGCGCAGCGTGAAGGGCGACACGGCGATGCGCATCTCCTCGGCGGGCTCGGCATAGCCGGTGATGAAGTTGAAGATGCGGGCGACATCCTGCGCGATCGCCGGATCGACCGTGAAATAGGACAGGTCGGTGTAGATGCGCGCGGTGATCGGGTGGTAGTTGCCGGTGCCGACATGGACGTAGCTGCGCAGCTTCATCTCCTCGCGGCGCACCACCAGCGACAGCTTGGCGTGGGTCTTCAGCTCCAGGAAGCCGAACACCACCTGGACGCCGGCGCGTTCGAGATCGCGCGCCCAGCGGATGTTGGCCTCCTCGTCGAAGCGGGCCTTCAGCTCCACCAGCGCGGTGACCGACTTGCCGCTCTCGGCCGCGTCGATCAGGGCGCGCACGATCGGGCTGTCGTTGGAGGTGCGGTAGAGCGTCTGCTTGATGGCCACCACCTCCGGGTCGGCGGCCGCCTGCCGCAGGAACTGCACCACGACGTCGAAGGATTCGTAGGGGTGGTGGACGAGGATGTCCTTCTCGCGGATCGAGGCGAAGCAGTCGCCGCCATGCTCGCGGATGCGCTCGGGAAAGCGCGGATTGTAGGGCTTGAACTTCAGGTCGTCGCGCTGCACGCCCACGATCTCGGAAATCTGGTTCAGCGCCAGCGGCTTGTTGAGCAGGCTGATGCGCGACGACGCGACGCCGAGTTCCGTGGCGACGAAACTGCGCAGCGCCTCGGGGATGTCGCGGTCGAACTCGATGCGGATCACCGAGCCGCGGCGGCGGCGCTTCAGCGCGGTCTCGAAGAAGCGGACGAGATCCTCGGCCTCCTCCTCCACCTCGATGTCGCTGTCGCGGATGATGCGGAAGGTGCCCATGCCCATGACCTCGTGGCCCGGGAAGAGCTTGTCGACGAACAGGCCGACGGCGTCCTCCAGCGCCACGAAGCGCACCGCCCGCTCGCCGTCCGGCAGGCGGATGAAGCGTTTCAGCGCCACCGGCAGGCGCAGGAGCGCGGTCATGCGGTAGCCGTCGCGCAGGTTGCGCAGGTCGAGCGCGATCGAGAAGCCGAGGTTTGGGATGAACGGAAAGGGATGCGCCGGGTCGATCGAGAGCGGCGTCATGACGGGATAGATCTCCGCGTCGAAATGCTGCTCCAGCCAGCGCGTTTCCGCCGGCGTCAGGGCGTCCGGCCGCACGATCTGGATGCCTTCCGGCTCGAGCAGGGTCTGCAGGGCCGAGAAGCTCTCCTGCTGGTCGGCCTGGAGGCGCGCCACCTTGAGGAGCAGCTGTTCCAGCTGCTGTTCGGGCGTGCGTCCGTCGGCGCTCAGCGTGGCGATGTTCTCGCGGACCTGGCCGGCCAGGCCGGCGACGCGGACCATGAAGAACTCGTCCAGATTGGCAGCCGAGATCGACAGGAAGCGCACGCGCTCCAGCAGCGGATGGTTCGGGTTCTGCGATTCCTCCAGCACGCGGCGGTTGAACTGCAGCCACGAGAACTCGCGATTGACGAAGCGCTCCGGACTGCCCTCGGCCAGATCCGGGCCGGGCGGCAGGTCCTTGCGGAACTCGTTGCGTTCGGCGGCTGGGCTGTCCAATTCGGTCACGGTCTCGCTCGATCTCTTCCTGCGGTGCCGGCGGGTCCGGCGGAGCCGCGATCGATACCCGCGGCGCATGACGCCCGGATATCACAGGCTTGCAAACACGCCGATTATGATACAGATGCGTGCCGGGCGTCACCACCCCGCACGATGCACTCCAGGAGATGACGATGGCCGGACACACGATCCCCCATTTCCAGAACGACGCCGGCCATCCGGTGGTGACGATCGGGGTGAAGGAGTTCATGTGCGTCGGGGCGACCGAGCCGTTCGACCATCCGCACGTGTTCCTCGACATGGGCGACGACGTCGAGAAGGTCTGCCCCTACTGCTCCACCCTCTACCGCTACGACTCCGCGCTGAAGGCGTCCGAAACCCGGCCCGCGGGCTGCGTCTACCTGACGCGCGCCGCCTGATCCCGCGCGGTCTTCGCGCGTGAAGACCGTGTCTCCCGACAGGCCGATCCTCGTGGTCGGCGCCGGCATCGCCGGGCTGACCATGGCGCTGGCGCTGGCCGAGCGCGGCTTTTCCGTCAATCTGTTCGAGCGCGCCCGCGTGCTCGACGAGGTGGGCGCGGGCCTGCAGCTTTCCCCCAACGCGACGCGCATCCTCGACCGCCTCGGCGTCGTCGAGCGGCTGCGCGCCGCCGCGGTCCAGCCCGAGGCGATCGTGCTGCGGCGGGCGCGTTCTCTGCGCGAGATCGCCCGCGTGCCGCTCGGTGCGGGTGCCGTTGCCCGATGGGGCGCTCCCTACCTCACGGTGCACCGCGCAGACCTGCAGGCCGCGCTCGTGGCCCGCGTGCAGCGCGAGCCGTCGATCCGGCTCGTCACCGGCGCCACCGTGCGCGACGCCGCCTATCACGCGCGCGGCGTGACGCTGTCGATCGACCATGCCGGCGCCGTGATCGAGGCCGCGGGCGACCTCGCGATCGCCGCCGACGGCGTCTGGTCGACCATGCGCGGCACCGAGGGTCCGCCGCGCAGCGCCTTCTCGGGCCTCACCGCCTGGCGCGCCACGCTGCCGCGCGGCCCGTCCGGCGGGCGGCCGGATGCGGTCCTGTCGGGTGCGGTCGTCACGGCCTTACTGCACGGGCGCTTCCATCTCGTGGCCTATCCGATCCGTGCCGGCCAGGCGGTCAATCTCGTCGCGGTGACGCGCGGCGCGGCGCTCACGCCATCCTGGTCGGTCCCTGCCGCGAAAGACGAGCTCGCCGCCGCGCTGTCGCGCGCGCCGGCGCTGGCCCGCCTCGTCGGCGAGGCGGGTCCCTGGACGCGCTGGCCGCTCCACACGGTCGATCCGCGCGGCCCCTGGACCAGCCCGCGCGGCATCGCCCTGATCGGCGACGCCGCCCATGCCATGACCCCCTTCGCGGCGCAGGGGGCGGCGATGGCGATCGAGGACGCCGACGTGCTTGCCGAGACGCTGCACCGCCATCGCGACGACTTTCCTGCCGGACTTTCGCGCTACGAGCGCGAGCGCAAGCCGCGGGTCGCGCGCGTCGTCCGCCGCGGCGCCTTCAACCGCTTCGTCTGGCACGCCGCCGGCCCGATCGCGCTCGGCCGCGACGCCGTTCTGCGCCTGCGCGGCCCCGACCGCACGCTCGCCGACCTCGACTGGCTCTACGGCTGGCGCGGGACCGGCTCGGCGGACTGACGGAGCGGCCGGTTCCCTTGCCAGGCGTCGCAGGCCCTGCACGCCTCCGTTCATTTCGTCATCCCAGCTTCGTCGCGCCCCCTCTGCCTGCCGGCATCTCCCCCACAAGGGGGGAGATCGGCAGCTCGCGCGGCCCGGCACGGCCGGCACGACCGGCATGGCCAGGCAGGCCTCCACCCTCGCGATGATCCGCAGCCGTCGGATCCGTGACCGCCGCCACCGACGCGCCATCCCTCCCCTTCGTCATCCCGGAACGGCGTCCGAGCGCAGCGCAGGACGCCGTATCCGGGATCCATGCCTCGCCGGCCGCGCCCCCCGATCCGGTGCACGACGAGGCACGCGCCGCCGACCGTCGGCGCCGTCCCTCCGCCGGCGCCGCTCCACGGCCGCGGCCGTCGTCAAGGTCGCCGCCAAATCCTCCAGCGTCGCGCCCCCCCTCCGTCGTCGTTTCGCGACGCCACCTCCGCCCCCACTTCGTGGGGTGGAGGACAGACCGCCACCCTCGCGCCGCTCCTTTCCTTCGTCATCCCGGAACGGCGTCCAAGCGCAGCGCAGGACGACGTATCCGGGATCCATGCCTCGCCGGCCGCGCCCCGCGATCCGGTGCGCGACGAGGCACGCGCCGCCGACCGCCGGCGCCGTCCCTTCGCCGGCGCCGCTCCACGGTCGCGGCCGTCGTGACGGTCGTCGCCGCATCCTCCAGCGTCGCGCCCCCCCTCCGTCGTCGTTTCGCGACGCCACCTCCGCCCCCACTGCGTGGGGTGGAGGACAGGCAGCCGCCGTCGGGTCCGCGACCGCCGCCGCCGTCACCGCCCCTCCACCTTCGTCATCCCGGAACGGCGTCCAAGCGCAGCGCAGGACGACGTATCCGGGATCCATGCCTCGCCCGCCGCGCCCCGCGATCCGGTGCACGACGAGGCACGCGCCGCCGACCGCCGGCGCCGTCCCTCCGCCGGCGCCGCTCCACGGCCGCTCCCTTCGTCACCGTCGCCGCCAAATCCTCCAGCGCCCCCCCTCCGTCGTCGCTTCGCGACGCCACCTCCGCCCCCACTGCGTGGGGTGGAGGACAGACCGCCGCCATCGGGTCCGCGACCGCCGCGGCCGTCACCGCCCCTCGGCTTCGTCATCGCGGAACGGCGTCCAAGCGCAGCGCAGGACGACGTATCCGGGATCCATGCCTCGCCGGCCGCGCCCCGCGATCCGGTGCACGACGAGGCCGCCGAGCGCCGGCGCCGTCCCTTCGTCGGCGCCGCTCCACGGTCGCGGCCGTCGTCAAGGTCGCCGCCAAATCCTCCAGCGGCCGTCCTCCCCCGGCGAGTGGGGCACGCAGAACGCCCGCATCACCGCCAGCAGAATCAACCGCTTGCACGAAGATTCGCCCGCTCTTTCCACACCCCCGATCCCCGGCTCCATACTGCGCCGCGGTCGAAGGAGGACGAGAGCGTGGGCGGGTCGCGGGGGGATGGACGGAAGCTGAGGCGGATCATCGCGACGCTGGTCGCGCTGGCCGGCCTGGCCGATGCCGCCGCCTGCCGCGCCCATCCCGTGCGGTGGCTGGTGCTGTTCTTCCTGCGCCGCGGCGAACGCGTCGCGCTCGACCACGTCGCCTGGGAGCTCGGCGTCAAGCCGGCGGTTCTGGCGGCCGAACTCGCGCCCGCGGCCGGTCCGGGCGACGCCGGTCCGATGGATGCCGTCCTGATGGCCTGGCGCCTGCGCTGGCTCGCCATGGTGCTCGGCGCGGTGCTGGAACGCTCCGGCGGCCGCGACCGGGTGCCCGGCAGGACCGCCTGCGGCCCCGGTGCCGGCGCGCTCACGCGCGCGCCCGTCCTGCCGCCGCGGGCGCCCGACACGTCGTAAGGCGAGCCGTGCCGCCGCGGGCGCCATGACCGTCCCTGCGCCGGCCGCCCAGCAGATTCCCCGGACCCCGACAGGCCGGGCGGCAGAGCCGCCTCCCGGCCCGCGGGTGTTTGCGGAACATGGGGACAGTTTACCCGTGCAAGGCCAGCGACCATCCGAGGAAGACCGGCAGCGGCGTCCAGGCGCCGGTGCGGATTCCGGCGGCGCGCAGGGCGGCGGCCGTCCAGACGTTGCAGCCGGCGAGCGCGTTGAACCAGCCATGCGCCTCGTAGAAGCGGTCATGGGCGCCGTAGCCCGGCGCGACGAGCCGGAAGCGGCCGTCCGGCGCCACGAAGCTCGCCTCGACATGGTCGAGCAGGGCTTCGAAACCCGCCGCGTCGAGCGCGAGCGCCGTCACGGCCGGGTGGGAGAGCGGGATGTCGCCTGCCACCGCGACATGCATCACCGACCGGTCGAGCGTGAAGGCCCGCAGCACCGGCAGCGGTTTCAGGTCGGCCCAGGTCGGCGTCTCGACGTAGAAGGAGCGCCCGCCCCAGCCGACGACCAGCCAGCGCACGGCCGGATCGCCGATCGGCAGGCCGTCGGCCGCCAGCGCCGCGAAGCGGGCGCGGATGTCGGGGTCCGCCGGGAGGGCGATGTCGGTGTGGATCGGGTTCGACAGCAGGAGCACCGTGCGGCGCGGCCCCTCGCCTGTCCCGGCGGCCTGCGGTGCGGGCAGCATCGGGCGCGGCACCAGCACACCGGCCGCCACCGCGACGATCGCGACGGCGAGGACCCGGAGGCCCCGGCGCAGCAGCCGGCGCACGGGCCGCCCCGTCGCGCGACCGGCGCCCGTCAGTGCAGGATCTGGCTCAGGAACAGTTTGGTGCGCTCGTGCTGCGGGTTGTCGAAGAACGCGTCGGGCTCGTTCTGCTCGACGATCTGGCCCTGGTCCATGAAGATGACCCGGTTGGCGACCTGGCGGGCGAAGCCCATCTCGTGGGTGACGCAGAGCATGGTCATGCCCTCCTCCGCGAGCCCCACCATGGTCTCCAGCACCTCCTTGATCATCTCCGGGTCGAGCGCCGAGGTCGGCTCGTCGAACAGCATGATGCGCGGGTTCATGCAGAGCGACCGGGCGATCGCCACGCGCTGCTGCTGGCCGCCGGAGAGCTGGCCCGGATATTTGCCGGCCTGTTCGGGGATCTTGACGCGCTTGAGGAAGTGCATCGCCACCTCCTCGGCCTGCTTCTTCGGCATCTTGCGCACCCAGATCGGGGCGAGCGTGCAGTTCTCCAGGATGGTGAGATGCGGGAAGAGGTTGAAGTGCTGGAACACCATGCCGACCTCGCGGCGCACCTCGTCGATCTTCTTCAGGTCGTTGGTGAGCTCGATGCCGTCGACGACGATCTTGCCCTTCTGGTGCTCCTCCAGCCGGTTGATGCAGCGGATCATCGTCGACTTGCCCGAACCCGACGGGCCGGCGATGACGATGCGCTCGCCGCGCATGACCTTGAGGTTGATGTCCTTCAGCACGTGGAAATCGCCGTACCATTTGTGCATGCCGACGATCTCGACGGCGACGTCGGTCTTGGAGACCTGCATCTTCGACCGGTCGACCGCGATGTCCTCGGCGGCGGCGCTGTTTTCAGCCATGTCAGTTCCCCTTGTCGTTGGCGAGGGCCGTTCTTCCGGCGGCCTATCGCTTGTGTCCGGTATCCAGCCGCCGCTCCATGAAGATGGAATAGCGCGACATGCCGAAGCAGAAGATCCAGAAGACGAAGCCGGCGAAAACGAGCCCCGACATCGGCGTCTGCGGCGAGGCCCAGGCGGCGTCCGAGAAGTTCTGGCGCACGATGCCGAGCAGGTCGAACATGCCGATGATGGAGACGAGGCTCGTGTCCTTGAACAGGCCGATGAAGGTGTTGACGATGCCGGGGATGACGAGCTTCAGCGCCTGCGGCAGGACGATCAGGTACATCTTCTGCCAGTAGCCGAGGCCGAGCGAATCAGCGCCTTCGTACTGGCCTTTCGGGATCGCCTGCAGGCCGCCGCGGATCACCTCGGCCATGTAGGCGGAGGCGAAGAGCGAAACGCCGACCAGCGCGCGCAGGAACTTGTCGAAATTGACGCCCGCCGGCAGGAACAGCGGGAACATCACGCTCGCCATGAACAGCACGGTGACCAGCGGCACGCCGCGCACCGCCTCGATGAAGATGACGCAGAGCATCTTGACCACCGGCATCTTGGAGCGGCGGCCGAGCGCCAGCACGATGCCGAGCGGCAGCGACACCGAGATGCCGACGAAGGACAGCACCAGCGTCACCAGGAGCCCGCCCCACAGCGATGTCTCGACATAGTCGAGGCCGAAGGAGCCGCCGACCAGCAGGAAGAAGGAGACGATCGGGAAGACGAAGAAGAAGACGACGGCGTTGAGGCCCTTCCGCGGAACCCTGGGGATCAGCAGCGGCACGAGCAGCACCACGAACATCGCGGCCACGAGCATCACGCGCCAGCGCTCGTCGAGCGGGTAGCGGCCGAACATGAACTGCTCGAACTTCGCGCCGACGAAGGCCCAGCAGGCGCCCGACCAGCCTTCCGGCTGGATGCCGCCCTGGGCGAGCGTGGCGCAGACGGAGCGGTCGGGTCCGGTCCAGACCGCGCTGAACAGCGCCCAGTTCAGCAGGGGCGGGACGATGAGCGCCACGAGCAGCAGGCCGACGAGCGTCAGGACGATGTCGGCCGGCGTCGCCAGCATGTTGATGCGCAGCCAGCGCACGATGCCGCGCTCGCTCGCCGGCGGCGGCGCATTGGCCAGCATCTCGGCGCGGACGAAGGAGATGTCGTGCTCTTGCATGTCGGACTATCGCTCCACCAGCGCCATGCGGGAATTGAACCAGTTCATGAACACCGAGGTGGTGAGGCTGAGCCCGAGATAGACCACCATCCAGATGGCGACGACCTCGATCGACTGGCCGGTCTGGTTGAGGACCGTGCCGCCGATGGCGACGAGGTCGGGATAGCCGATCGCCACGGCGAGCGAGGAGTTCTTGGTCAGGTTCAGGTACTGGCTGGTCAGTGGCGGGATGACGATGCGCATGGCCTGCGGCACGACGACGAGGCGCAGCGCCTGGCCGGGCCGCAGGCCGAGCGCGTAGCTCGCCTCCGACTGGCCGTGCGAGACGCCGAGGATGCCCGCGCGCACGATCTCGGCGATGAAGGAGGCGGTGTAGAAGGACAGCGCCAGGTAGAGTGCGAGGAACTCCGGCTTCACGGTGAAGCCGCCGTTCAGATTGAAGGTGCCGAGCACTGGATAGTCGAACGAAAGCGGCGCGCCCATCGCGAGGAAGGCGACCACCGGCAGGCCGACGATCAGCCCGAGCGACGTCCAGAGCACCGGGAAGGTCTGCCCGGTCGCCATCTGGCGCGCGCGGGCTTGGCGGGCGACGAACCAGGCCATGGCGATGCCGACGACGAGCGCCACGGGGATCAGCCAGGCGCCCTCTCCCCAGATCGCGCGCGGAAAGAAGAAGCCGCGGCTGTTCAGGTAGCTGGAGAAGGGCAGTTCGATGGAGTCGCGCGGCAGCGGCAGCACCGACAGCACGCCGAGATACCAGAAGAAGATGACGAGCAGCGGCGGGATGTTGCGGAAGACCTCGACATAGACCGTGCAGATCCGCGAGATCAGCCAGTTCTTCGACAGCCGGCCGATGCCGATCAGGAAGCCGACGATCGTGGCGGTGACGATGCCGACGGCCGCGACCATCAGCGTGTTCAGGAAGCCGACGACGAGGGCACGCCCGAAGTTCGAATCAGAGCTGAAGGGGATCAGCGAAATTGCGATGTCGAAACCGGCCCGGCTGGTAAGGAATCCGTATCCGGTCGCAGTATTATTGCGTTGCAGATTGTCGATCGTGTTGTTGACGATCCACAAGACCGCCAGCGCCAGCACCACGAAGACGAGGATCTGGAAGACGATACTGCGGATTTTCGGATCGTAGAGGATCGACGAGCGGGAGGCGCTGTCGTCGCGCAGCGTTTCCTGGGAAGCCATCGGGGACCTTTCGGGAAGTATCCGGCCGGCAATGAGCCGCCACCGGGTTCCGGTCGAGAAGGGTCCGGGGGGCGGCAGGCGCCCCCCGGTTCCGTTGACTTGCCCTTAGCGGATCGGCGGGGCGTACATCAGCCCGCCCTTGGTCCAGAGCTGGTTGAGCCCGCGGGCGATCTTCAGCGGCGATCCGGTGCCGATGTTGCGCTCGAAGCTCTCGCCGTAATTGCCGACCGCCTTGACGACGTTGACGACCCAGTCCTCCGACAGGCCGAGCGAGGCGCCGAGCTTGGACTCGGCTTCCTGGCCGAGGATGCGCTTGATCTCGGGGTTGGACGAGCCCTTCATCTCCTCGACGTTCTCGGAGGTGATGCCGAGTTCCTCGGCCGTGATCATGGCGTTCAGCGTCCACTTGACGATGTCGAACCACTGGTCGTCGCCCTGGCGGACGGCGGGTCCGAGCGGCTCCTTGGAGATGATCTCGGGCAGCACGACGTGATCGTCCGGCGCCGCCAGCGTCAGCCGGATCGAGTAGAGGCCCGACTGGTCGGTGGTGTAGACGTCGCAGCGGCCGGAATCATAGGCGGCGTTCACCTCTTCGAGCTTCTCGAAGACGACGGGGTTGTATTCCATGTTGTTGGCACGGAAGTAGTCGGCGAGGTTGAGCTCGGTGGTCGTACCGGTCTGGACGCAGACGGAGGCGCCGGAGAGTTGCAGGGCGGAATTGACGCCCGGCAGGTTCTTGGCGTTGATCATGAAGCCCTGGCCGTCATAGTAGTTCACGCCGGCGAAGTTGAAGCCGTTGGCAGTGTCGCGGGTGAGCGTCCAGGTGGTGTTGCGCGCCAGGAGGTCGATTTCGCCCGACTGCAGCGCGGGGAAGCGCTCCTTGGCGGTGGTCGGGGTATACTTCACCTTGGTGGCATCGCCGAAGATCGCCGCGGCCACCGCCTTGCAGATGTCGACGTCGAAGCCGGACCAGTTGCCGGCATTGTCCGGCGAGGCGAAGCCGGCGAGGCCGGTGTTGACGCCGCACTGGACGAAGCCCTTGGCCTTCACGTCGTCGAGCGTGGCGGCCGATGCGGCGGAAGCAGCGAGCCCGAATGCGGCGGCGCCGAGTACGCCCGTCAAGATCGTCGTTTTCATAACCTGAAACCCTTTGTTCGCTCCGGTGGATCCCGGATTTTCATTACCCTCGCGGGAGTTGTTGCAGGCGCCAAACCCTCCGGCGATCACGTGCCGTCTCGGCACGCCCCCTGCATCTCCCGTCACGCAGGCATCGAAGGCGATTATGTCCGTTTGGTCAAGGGCGAATGGATCATTGGGCCAGCGTTTCACGGCGTTTCACACGCATTTGCAGTTCGAAATCACGTCAGATCGGGATCGTGCCGTCGATTTCGGCAGATGCGAGGCGCGCGTGCCACCGGCTTGGGCGGCGTCCCACCGTAGGCTCCGGGGATGTTGCGTGCCGCGCCGGCCCGTCCTATGGCTCGACAGTCGCAACCGCTGTCGACGGAGAAGCCGGACATGCAGAACCGAGACGAGACGAAGGGCGTGAACACGCGGCTGGCGCACATGGGCAACGATCCGCGCGACTATCACGGCTTCGTCAATCCGCCAGTGGTGCACGCCTCGACCGTGCTCTTTCCCGACGCCGCGACCATGGCGGCGCGGAACCAGAAATACACCTACGGCACGCGCGGCACGCCGACCACGGACGCGCTGTGCGCGGCGATCGACGAGCTGGAGGGCTCGGCCGGCACCATCCTCGTCCCGTCGGGCCTCGCCGCGGTGACGGTGCCGCTGCTCGCCTTCCTGTCGGCGGGCGACCATGCGCTGATCGTCGATTCCGTCTACAATCCGACGCGGCGCTTCTCCGACACGATGCTGAAGCGGCTCGGCGTCGAGGTCACCTATTACGATCCCCATGTCGGCGCAGGCATTGCCGCGCTGATGCAGCCGAACACGAAGGTGGTGTTCACCGAGGCGCCGGGCTCCAACACCTTCGAGATGCAGGACATTCCGGCGATCGCCAGAGCGGCGCATGCCGGCGGCGCGGTGGTGATGATGGACAACACCTGGGCGACGCCGCTCTATTTCCGGCCGCTCGACCACGGCGTCGACATCTCCATCCATGCCGCGACGAAATATCCGGCGGGCCATTCCGACGTGCTGCTCGGCACCGTCTCGGCCAACGCCGCCTGCTGGCCGCAGCTGCACGAGACCTTCCTGACGCTCGGCTGCTGCGCGGCACCCGACGACGTCTACCAGGTGCTGCGCGGGCTGCGCACCATGGGCGTGCGGCTCGACCGGCACCAGAAGAGCGCGCTCGCGGTGGCGCGCTGGCTGGAAGGGCAGCCGGGCGTCGCGCGGGTGCTGCATCCGGCGCTCGAGAGCCATCCGGGCCACGCGATCTGGAAGCGCGACTTCACCGGGTCCTCGGGCATCTTCTCGATCGTGCTCGACGGCGGCGGAACCAAGAAGGCGCACGCCTTCCTCGACGCGCTGAAAATCTTCGGCCTCGGCTATTCCTGGGGCGGCTACGAATGCCTCGCCGTCCACGTCTGGCTCGGCGACCGCACCGTGGCCAAGGGCGATTACGAGGGCCCGGTGCTGCGCCTGCAGATCGGGCTCGAGGACGTCGAGGACATAGAGGCCGATCTGTCGCGGGCGCTGGCGGCGGCGGCGACCGTGGAGGACTGAGCGGACCGCAAGCGGGACGATGGAACCAAACCACTGCAGACGAGTTGAGGGAGCCCTCGTATCGGTGTGTTTTTCGTAGGAAAGCGGAAGTGTTGGAAGGTCGGCAGCAGATTGTCCTCATCGTGGAGGACGAGTTCCTGATCGCGCTGGACATGGAGGCGGCGCTTCAGGACGCCGGCTATTCCGTGTGCGGGATCGCGGCGACGCGCGCGGAAGCGTTGGCGCTGGCCCAGGCGGATCGTCCCGACATCGCGCTGGTCGATCTGCATCTCGCCGACGGCGTCACCGGCCCCGAGGTCGGAGCGGCACTGGTCCGCCAGGGCACCCGAGTGATCTTCGTGACGGCCAATCCCGCGCTGGTCGTCGGCCGTGTCGAAGGCGCGCTCGGCGTGCTCACCAAGCCGGCCGATACCGGCACGCTGCTCGACGTGGTCGGGTGGGCGGCTCTCGGCGGGGGCCAGACACCGCCGGCAGGCCTTCAGCCGATCGCGGGCTGACCGGTCAGCCCACAAACGGCTGACCGTGTTCCGTCCGCACGAGGCGGGCAAGTTCCACATCGACGTCGACTTCGAGTCCCTCGGCGTTCCACCGCCGCCTGATCACACCGCCGAGTTGCCGCTCGACGCTGAGGTCGGCGAGCAGCGTCCCGAAGCCGCGATGATCCGGCTCGTCGGCGATCCGGGGCCCCTCTGCCTCGCGCCAGCGCAGCCGCAGCATCGATCCGTCTACCTCCATGACGATGTCGACCACACCCTCCTCGTTGCTCAGGGCGCCGTACTTCAGCGCGTTCGTGAGCAGTTCGTGGATGATGAGGGACATCGGCGTCGCACCGCGATCGTCGATGGCGACGAGCCCGCCGGTGATGCGGATGCGTCCGTCGTCATAGGCGGGATAGGGTTCGGCCAGCCGCGACAGAAGTCCCTCCAGCGTGGTGGTGCCGTGATCCGGCCTCGAGCGGTCGCTGTGCGGGCGCGCGTATTCATTGGCCCTGCCCAGCGCACCGACCCTGTGCCGCAGCTTCTCGGCGAAGGAGGCCGCCTCCGGAAACTGCCGAGCCGAGAGCGAGATCATCCCCGAGACCACCGCGAAGATGTTCTTGATGCGGTGGCTGAGCTCGCGTCCCAGGATCTCGTTCTGCTCGGCGATGACCTTGGCGTCGTGAATGTCGGTGCAGGTGCCGATCCAGCGCACGATCCCGCCCGACGCGTCGCGGATCGGGTGGGCGCGGCCGATCGTCCAGCGGTAGGTCCCGCTGCGGTGCCGCAGCCGGTACTCGACCTCGTAGGGCTCGCCCGTGGCAAGCGACCGGCGCCAGCGATCCCAGGCCGCCGGCTGGTCGTCGGGATGGAACATCCCGGCCCATCCTTCCCCGTCGGTCGAACCGTCGGGGACGCCGGTGAACGCGTACCACTGGGCATTGTAGTAGTCGTGGAACCCGTCCGGCCGCGTCGACCAGACCATCTGCGGCATGGCGTCGGTCAGTCTGGCAAAGGTGGTATCGTCGATGGGGAGGTAGGGCGCGGACTCTGGAACGGGTCTTGTCAAGGCGGGCTCGCGGAATCGGGTCGAAGATGCGTAAGCGGCATAACGCGACCGCGCCGGTTTCGATCCATCGCCCGGGCAAGACCCCGGCCGTCGCGGAGAGGCGCTGCGGAAGCCGCGTGCCGATCACCGAAGATGACTGATGAAGTGGCGATCCCGGCAGGACTCGAACCTGCGACCATCGGCTTAGAAGGCCGGTGCTCTATCCATCTGAGCTACGGGACCGTCCCGCCGGCCCGGAAGGCCGGGTCGTCGTCGCCGGGACGTTCAGTGCGTCCACGGCACCTTGCGGTCATAGCGGAAATTGTCGGAATAGGAAATCTGCCGCCGCTTGGCTTCCTTCGGCTCCTGGACGCGGAAGGGGATGCCGTGCTTGGTGGCGTAGGCGACGGCCTCCTCGCGGGTATCGAAGACGAGGCGGATCTGGCTCTTCATGTCGTTCGACGTGGTGTAGCCCATCAGCGGGTCGATCTTCTTCGGTGCCTCCGGATCGAACTCCAGCAGCCACCGGCCGGTCTTGGCCTTGCCGGACTGCATGGCGGTCTTGGCCGGGCTGTAGATACGGGCTGACATGGCGGTTCCTTCCGATAGATCGTCGCGTCCTCTAAACCCGGCGGACGGCAAAAGGCAACCGCAAAGCCGGACCGGCTGCGAAATGCGGCGCGGATCCGGCGGTCCGGAACGGGCCGATCCGTCAGTGCGTGTCGAAGATCTCCTGATAGAGCGCGAGCTTCGCCTCGGTCGCGGCCATCTCCTCCCGCGTCGGCTTCAGCGGGTCCTTCGCCGGCGGGAGCATGCCGAACTTCATGATGCAGAGCATCAGGAGGATGCGCGCCTTGACCGAGGTGAGGTTCGAGCCGGCGATGAAGGGGCCGCCGCGGATGGCGAAGCCCTCGGTGGTGCCGCGCCCGACATTGACGACCGGGAAGCCGCTGAAGACGGCCCTGAGCAGGATGCGCGACTTGGAGGTGGCGGCCGCCTTGCCGTAGGGGTTCAGACCCTCGAGCACGAAGCCCGAGAGAGGCGCGTGCTTCAGCTTGTAGTCCATGAAGGCGATGGTATCGACCTCCTGCGCCGGATCGCTCGTCCAGTCGTCCTCGATGTAGCTCGCATCCTTGACGATGGAGACCTTGGGGATCGCTGTCTCCAGGATGGCGTCGGCGGCGTCCTTCACCGCCACGTCCAGCGTCTCGATGCCGCTCTCGCCGAGGCGGATGCCGGTGACGGAACTCGGCAGCTTCGAGACGTTCACCTCCGACTGCCAGGTGTGCTTCGTCGCCGGCACGTAGCGCAGCACCGAGCCGGTGCCGCCGCCGCCGGCCCCCAGGATGCCGCCATGGCCGCCGGCGACCGCATAGCCGCCCGGCCGCGCGTCGACCTTGGTGACCTCGCGGGCGGCGAAGACGCGCTGGTCCTGCACCATGACGACGCCGACGCGGTTGCGCCCGTGCTCGTCGGCCCAGACCTTCGAGGACAGCCAGTCGACGGAATCGGCGAGGTTCTTCGGCCCGTCATTGCTGATCTGGCCGTGGTAGCGCTGCGAGGCGTTGCCGATGACCGGGACCGTGACGTCGAGGGCGAGATTGAACCAGTAGACGGTCTCCTCGACGCGCGGGCTGCCTTGCGTCCAGATCGCGCCGTCATAGTCGCCCGACGACAGGATCGTCTGCGCCATGTTGGTGATGCGCGCGAGCGTCATGCGCGGCGGCGACTGGTTGAGATGCGCCGGCCGGTAGGGGAAGAAGTTCGCGCCGGCCACCTCCGGCGCGATGTCGCCCTCGCCCATGTCCGTCCGCTCGGCCGCCGGCAGGCCCTTGGTGTAGCCGGCGGACGGCGCGAGGCGGAAGAAGTCGACGTCGGCGACATTCGAGATCGTGTTGCCGATGCCCAGGCTGTCGACGCCGAGACGGTCGACCTCCTCGAAGGTGCGCGCGCCGTCCGGCATGAAGGGCTGGCGCGAATGCGCGCGATCGGCGCGCATCGTGGTGCCGTCGGTCTCCCAGGCCGAACCGTCGGCCTGGCGGGCCATGTAGGGCAGCGGGTAGTAGCCGTCCTCCGGACCGATCTCGACCTTGTAGACCGGCCTGTCGTCGGGCGAGGTCCTTTCGGTGGAGAAGTTCCCGGCGGCGTCGAGATAGCCGTCGGCCGGCGCGTAGAGTTCGGCCACGTCCTTCTCCAGCGGGTGGGCGGAGAACTGCTCGACATAGACAGTGACGGGCGCGGCGAGCTTCTGCGGCCGCAGCGGGTCGAAGCGCGAGGGCTTGCCTTCCACATCGGTGAGCAGCGGCAGGCCATGCGCGGCGCGCGCCTTGTTCGACGTCACCAGCGGCGGCGTGTTCTGGATCGTGGCGTTGGGACCCGCCAGATGCGCGATCCGGATCTTCTTGCCCGTGCCCTTGGTGGTTGCGGCCATGGTGTTCGTCCTTGCTGGTGTGGCGGCCAAAAGCGCCGCGTCGTGTCAGAATTCGGTGTCGTCGACGGTGAAGACGTGCCGCTCGAAGCGGTCGGTGAGCGCGCCCATTTCGGCGCGCTGCCGTGCGAATTCGGGGCTGGCGTCGCGGGCGGCGAGATCGGCGGCGAAGGCGGCCTCGTCGGCGAAGCTGCACTCCCAGCGCACGTCGGGTCCGGGGCCGCCCCGGTTGACCAGGATGCATCCGGCGGCGAGGCCGAGCGTGCGGCGCAGCCGCGATCCCTCGCGCCGCCGCTCCAGGACCGCGTCGGCGAGGCCCGGCTTGGCGAAGTAGTTGGTGGTCTCGACGATCATGGCGCTCCCCTGCCCTCCCTGCCGGCTATCGCTGGAACTCGAGGCTCAGGATCGTCTGCGGCATCGCCTCCATGCCGAGCGCCTTGGCGCCCGCCGTCTCGAGCAGCAGGTCGAAGGTCTTGTGCAGCGTCGCGTCGTCCTGATCGCCGAAGGAGCGCAGCATGTCGCGGCGCATCTGGTCGCGGTAGAAGACGATCGCCTCGGGCGAGAGCTTCATGTTGGTGCCCTGCTCCTGCCAGACGCCGTCGTCCTTCATGAGGATGTCGTAGACCTCCTGGTAGGCGGCGACGAAGGCCTTCACGTTCTGCGGCTTCTCGGCGGCGTAGCGCTCCGTGGTGCCGATCATCAGGTAGGGCGCCAGCGGCAGGCCGAGTTCCTCGGCGACGTCGCGGATGGCGAAGGCGTTGCGGAACTTCCCCGTCGCCAGCATGTCGGGCGCGATGGAGGAGAACATGATGGTGGCGTCGATGGCGCCCTGTTCCAGCGAGCCGCGCAGCAGCGGTGGCGCCGCCTCGACCAGTTGCGCGTCTTTCGCCAGATCGAGCTCGTAGTTCTTGCGCGCCAGCGTATCGACGAGGATCCAGTCGGTGCTCTGGCGCGAGAAGATGCCGAACTTCCTACCCTTGAGATCGCCGACGCCCCTAATCGGAGACTCCTTCGGCACGACGATCGTGCTCACATAGGTGATGAAGGGCGCGATCCCGATCACGTCGATGCCGCCGTTGCGCATCAGGGCGAGCGTGTTCCAGTCGAACAGCGCGATCTCGGCGCTGCCGGACTGGATGGCGGCGGCGGCGGCCTTGCTGTCGGAGAAGACGATGCGCTCGAGCTGGAAGCCGTATTTCGTGTCGAGGTCGAACTTGTCGATCACGAAGGGGATGAAGGACTGCGAGCCGTAGGGGCTCGCCATCATGCGGACGACGCCGCCGTCGCCGATGGGTTCGGCCGCACCGGCGACGGGGTTCGCGGCGAGCATGCCGAGGGCGATGGCGGCGGACGCCGCGGCACGTGCGAAGTGGAACATGGCGAACAAATCCCGTGAGCGGTGTGTGTGTGCGGAGCGTGAGAGGACGGCATGGCGGGCGCGGTCCGCGCCCGCCGCCGGAGGGTTCAGGGCTGATAGTCGAGGGTCAGGACCGCGTCGGGCATGGCCGTCATGCCCATGGTGTCGGGTCCGGCCGTGTCCAGCAGAACCTTGAAGGTCTGGTCGAGCACGCCCGCCATCGCCGGCGTGAAGGCCTTGATGAACTCCTTGCTGGCGTTCTGGCGGAACATCTCGGTCGCCTCGGGGGCGAGCTTCATGTTCTGGCCCTGCTCCTTCCACACGTCGGCATTGGAGAGGAGGATGTCGATGGCCTCCTGATAGGCGGCCACGAAGGCCTTCGCGTTCTGCGGGTTCGCCTTCGCGTAGTCCTCGCGCATGGCGTACATGAGGAACGGCGCCTCGGCGAGGCCGAGTTCGGCGACGACGTCGTGGATGGTCATCAGCAGCTTGGCGTTGCCCGACAGGATCATGTCGGGGGTCAGCGAATTGTACATGAGCGTCGCGTCGAGCTGGCCCTGCTCGAGCGAGCCGCGCAGCAGCGAGGGCGCGCCTTCCTGCAGCGTCACTTCCTTGGCGAGATCGAAACCGTACTGCGTCTTGGCCACGGCCTGGAGGATGATCCAGTCGAAGCCGGTCTTGGTGTAGGTGCCGAGGCGCTTCCCCTTCAGGTCGGCGAGCGTCTTCACCGTCGAGTCCGCCGGCAGGAGCACCGTGTTCACATAGGAGAGGAAGGGCGCGACGCCGATGACGGGGATGTTCTGGTTGCGCAGCCGCGCGACCGAGATCCAGTCCTGCACGACCGCCTCGATGCTGGCGCTCTGCAGCGCGGCGACGGCGGCCTGGGGGTTGGTGAAGGGGATCACCTCCAGCTTGAAGCCGTATTTCTCGTCGAGATTGAACTTGTCGATGACGTAGGGCGGGTAGGACTGGGTGCCGACCGGGTTCGACATCAGTCGAATGGTCCCGCCATCGCCCATCGGCGTTTCGGCGGAAGCGCCGGTGGAAAGGAGTGCGCCGGCGAAAAGCACGGCCGCCATGGCCAGTCTGCGCGTCAGGATCATGCGAATGCTCCGTGGTGGGTTCGGTGTCGATGCTGGGGGACGTCGTCAGTGATGCTCCGGCCGGTTTCCCATGTGCCGCTGCAGGCTCTCGACCACGCGCTTGCTCTCGACGAAGAGCGCGGTGTCCTCGTAGTCGCGCGGCCGCTGGATGTGGCGGAGATTGATCTCCTCTTTGATGCGCCCGCCGGGGCCGGGGCTCATGACCAGCACGCGGTCGCCGAGGAAGGTGGATTCGAAGGCGTTGTGGCTGACGAAGAGGATGGTGGTGCGGAAAGCCGACCAGATGGTCAGCAGGCTCTGGCGCAGCCGCCGCGCGGTCAGTTCGTCGAGCGCGCTGAACGGCTCGTCCATCAACAGGATGTCCGGCTCGATGGCGAAGGCCCGGGCGATCGAGGCGCGCTGCTGCATGCCTCCCGACAACTGGAGCGGGAAGAAATCGGCGAACTTGGAGAGCTCGACCAGCCCGAGCACCCGGTCGATGCGCCCGGCCCACTCCGTCCGCGGGAAATCGGCCGCCTGGAGCACGAACTCGATGTTGCCGCGCAGCGTCCGCCAGGGCATCAGCCGCGCTTCCTGGAAAACGTAGGCGACGCGGAAGCCCTGGCCGATCTGTTCGGCCAGGGGACGGCCCTGGATGGCGACGGTCCCCTCGTAGGTGTCGTCTAGACCGGCGACGATGTTGAGCAGGGTCGACTTGCCGCAGCCGGACGGCCCGAGCAGGCCGACGATCTCGCCGGTCGCGATGTCGAAGGAGACGCCGTCGAGCGCCTTCCAGCCGCCCTTGCCGCCGCGGCCGGGGAACTGCTTGTGGATGTCGGTCAGGGAGATCTGGGACATGGCGGCCTGTACCGAAGCGGGGGGACGGAAGGGAAAGGTCATGGCGCCGGACCTCAGTTCCGCTTCCAGCGGAAGATGCGGCGTTCGATGGTGCCGAGGATCGCCACCTCGATGAACAGCATGACGAAGACGAAGCTCAGCGCGTAGGCGAGAACCTCGGTCATGTTGAACATCTGGTAGAAGAACTCGATCTTGTAGCCGACGCCGCTGCCGCGCCCGAGCAGTTCGACGAACAGCACCATCTTCCAGACGAGGCCGATGCCGAAGCGGGTGGAGGCGAGCAGCATCGGCGCCACCTGCGGCGCCATCACCGACACGATCTGCTGGCGCCGGTCGGCCCGGAAGGCACGCGCCATGCCGATCAGGCGGGTGTCGATGCCCTTCACGCCCTCTCGGATGTTGATGGCGAGCACCGGAATGACCGGCGCGGCCGCCCCGAGGACGGCGGCGGTGTCGTTGAGGCCGACCACCATGTAGAGCGTCAGGATGGTCACGAGGGCGGGGATGGTGATGCCGCAGATGATCCAGACGTGGAAGAAGATCCCCGCCGTGCGCGACAGCGCCATGGAGAAGCCGAGCACGAGCGCGACCCCCATGGCGATGGCAAAGGCGGCCGCGATGCGCCCGAGCGTGATGGCGATGTCGGTGAAGATGTCGCCCTGCAGGACGTTGGCGACGAGCGCCGACACCACGCGGACCGGACCGGGCAGCACGCTCGAGGGAAGCGTCATGGAGCCGAACTGCCAGAGCGCGACCAGCGAGACCACGGAGAGGAACGAGATCACGGCATGGCGCGTCCGGTCCGACCCGGCGATCGCACCTGCGAGGGAAGCGATCCTGCCGGAGGCAGTCGCGTCGAAACCGGTGACCAGAGCCATCAGCCTTGTCCTTTCGTGTCAGGAGTCGAGGAGGTTCTCGCGCAGCGTCGAATAGCGGTATTCCTTGCGGAAACGGCCGCGGCGCTGCAGTTCGGGGATGAGGAAGTCGACGACGTTGAGCAGGTCGCGCGGCACCGCCGGCGGGTGGGCGATCATGAAGCCGCCGCGCTCGCCGGTGGCCACGAAGATCTCCTCCAGATAGTCGGCGACCTTCTCGGCCGAGCCGACGATGGCGTGGTCGTAGCCGGCGGTGTGGTGCTTGATGACCTCGTAGAAGGCGTCCTTCGTGATCGTCTCCTGCGGGTCGATGCCGGTCGTCATATTGAGGAAGCCGACGGGCGAGGCGTTGGCCTTGACGATCTGCTCGTTGATCTCGGCGATGGTGAAGCTGTCGGGCAGCTTCGACAGGTCGTAGCCGATCTGATGCGACATGAAGGCGCCGACGGCCTCCGGCGGCACGGCGGTGAGCAGCTGCTCGTGGCGGCGCTTCGCATCCTCGTCGGTCTCGCCGACGATCAGCACCACGTCCCAGACGATGCCGACGCCGGACGGGTCGCGGCCCTGGGCGGTGAGCGCGGCGTCGAGCGCCTTGCGGTGCTTCACCTGCTTGTCCTTGCCGGGGCTGGCGGCGAAGACCATGTCGGCGAAATAGGCCGAGGCCTGGATGCCGCGCGGCGAAGCGCCGGCCTGCACCAGCACCGGCCGGCCCTGCGGCGAGGGCACGCAGGCGAGCGGACCCATGACGTTGAAGAACTTGCCGCGATGGCCGATGGCCTTGACCTTCGCCGGGTCGGCCATGACGCCGGAGTCGCGGTCGAGGATGAAGGCGTCGGGCGCCACGCTCGCCCAGAGTGCCTTGCAGACGTCGACGAACTCTTCCATCCGCTCGTAGCGCTGGTCGTGCTCCATCAGCTCGTCGAAACCGTAGTTCGCCGCGTCGGCCTTCCGCGACGAGGCGACGACGTTGAAGGCGATGCGCCCGCCCGTCACATGGTCGAGCGAGTTCAGGAGCCGCGACGTGTAGAACGGGTGCATGTAGGTGGAGGAGTAGGTCAGCCCGAAGCCGATGCGCGAGGTGATCTGCGACAGCGCGGCGATGTAGGGGCTCATGTCCTGGCGCGGCCAGCCGACGCCCCAGCGCACGGCGTCGTCGCGGTTGCCCTTCCAGGTGCTCGGAATGCCGGTGCCGTCGCCCCAGAACATGAAGTCCATCAGGCCGCGCTCGGCAATCAGCGCCAGTTCCTTGAAGAAGCGCATGTCCGGATAGTGGGCGTTGGTCCAGGAGCCCGGCAGGCGCCAGCGCCCTTCGAGCTGAATCCAGGACAGGTCGTAACCGATATGCATCTTGGTGGTCATTGCAGGGATCCGTCAGGCAACAGGAAGCTCGTCGGTCGCCGGGGGCGACCGTGCGGATAAGCGACTGTGGAAGCCCGGCCCGCGGGCCGGGAAAGCAATCGTCAGGCCGCGACCCGCGCGGCGGGTGCGTCGGCCACGACGATGTCGTGTCTGGCGAGGATGGCCTTCAGCTTCGGCAGCACGACCGCGCCGAACAGCTTCAGGTCCTTCACGAAGTCGACGCAGGTGAACTGGATGCCGTCGATGCCGGTCTCGATGATCAGCTGCGCCAGCTTCTCGGCCATGGTGTCGGGCGCGCCGATGACCGGGTGGCCGGAGCCGAAACCGACGGTGTTCGGCTGGCGCAGATAGGAGGTCCGGTCCTTGTAGCTGTCGCGGTTGTCGCGCTCGAAGGAGGCGATCAGATTGTCGAGCGCCTCGGTGTCGAGGTCCTCGCGGATCAGCTCGAACTCGCGCTCGGCAGCCTGGTCGGTCTCGCCGTGCAGGAGCAGCATGGAGGTGACGACCTTGATGGAGCGGCCCTCGGCGGCCGCCGCCGCGCGGGTGCGCTCGACGTCGGCCGGGCGCAGGCCGACGAACTGGTAGTCGGAATGCCTGGCGGCGAAGGAGAGGCCGTCGGAAGACAGCCCGGCGCTGACCAGATAGGGGTAGGGCTTGCGGATCGGCTTGGGGTCGGACACGCAGTCGGCGAGCTTGAAGAAGCGGCCCTCGAAGGTGCTGCGGTCCTGGCTCCACAGCATCTTCATGACGCGGATCCACTCGTCGGCATATTCGTAGCGATAGTCGCCGTAGCCCTCCGGCACCACGCCCATCTGCTCCAGCTCCTCCAGCGTGTTGCCGGTGACGATGTTGATGCCGAAGCGGCCGCCGGAGATGTTGTCGATGGTGGCGATGATCTTGGCCGCCACCGCGGGGTGGAAGAGCAGCGGGTTGACGGTGGCGAAGAGCTTCAGCCGCTTGGTCAGCGGGGCCAGCGAACTGGCCACCGACATCGGCTCGATCGTGTTCTTCCAGAAGCCGGATTCGCCGCCGAAGCCCATCCACTTGCCCATCCAGAACAGGTAGTCGAGGCCGATGTCCTCGGCGATCTGCGCGATCTGGTGATGCAGCTCGAAGGTGGGGTGGTAGCGCGGCGTGCGCTTCGACATGAGGAAGCCGTTGCTTCCGACCGGCATGAAGACGCCGAGTTCAACCTTGCGCATGGGGAAAGCCTCCTGTGGGCGATGCTGCGTTCTGCGTCATCTCAGTTCTCGCGGGTCAGCGCGCTCTCGTGCCAGCGCCGCAGGAGAAGGTGGGAGATGAAGCTGGTGAGGAAGAAGATGGTCACGCCGGTGGCGGTGATGAGCAGCAGGGCCGCGAAGAGCCGCGGCACGTTCAGCCGTCGGCCCGCTTCCAGGATGCGGAAGGCCAGGCCCGATTCGGTGCCGGCCGAACCGGCGGTGAACTCGGCCACGACCGAACCGATCAGCGCCAGCCCGCCGCCGATCCGCAGGCCCGTCGCGAAATAGGGCAGCGCGCCTGGCAGCTTGACGTAGCGCAGCCGCTGCCAGGCGGTGGCGTGGTAGATGTCGAAGAGGTTGAGGAGGTTGTGGTCGGTGCTCTTCAGCCCCTGCGTCATGTTCGACAGGATCGGGAAGAAGGCGACGAGGAAGGCGCACATCAGCAGCACGGCGTGCGTCGAGGGCGCGTAGATGATCAGGAGGGGCGCGATGGCGACGATCGGCGTGACCTGCAGCACCACGGCATAGGGATAGAGGATGCGCTCGAGCCAGGGCGACTGCGCGAAGGCGATGGCGACGAGGACCCCGCCTGCGAGCGCCAGCGCCAGCGCCGAGAAGGTGATGGAGAGTGTCACCCAGAGTGCCGAAAAAAGCATCGGATAGTCGGCGAGGAAGGCGCGGATGACCTCCATCGGTCCCGGCAGGATGTAGCGCGGCACCTCGTAGGCGGTGACGTAGAACTGCCAGACGAGTAGCACGACGACGAGGGTGGCGAGCGGGACGGCGACATGCAGGACGCGCCGGAGGATCGCGCGAAGCGGGCTTTCGGGTGCCGCCGTGGCGGCCAGGGGCGCGGCGGTGTGACCGGCGGGTTCCAGGGAGATGCTGCTCATCGGTGTGCGTCCGCGTCCATCGACTGGTGCAGGACCTCCGACACCTCGCGGCTGGCGGCCGCGAAGTCGGCGGTGGTCCGGACATCCCCGCTGCGGGGATAGGAAAGCGTGTTGGGCAGGTCGGCGATGACGCGGCCCGGGCGGGCGGCCATGACGACGATGCGGCTCGACAGGTAGACCGCCTCGAAGACGGAATGGGTGACGAAGATGACCGTCCAGCCCTGGTCGCCCCAGAGGCGCAGGATGTCGTCGTTGAGCTTCTGGCGGGTGATCTCGTCGAGCGCGGCGAAGGGCTCGTCCATCAGCATCACCTTCGGCCGGGTGACGAGAGCCCGGGCGATGGAGACGCGCATCTTCATGCCGCCCGAGAGTTCGCGCGGATAGTGCTCGGCGAACTTGTCGAGCCCGACCATGCCCAGCGCATCCATGACCCGCTCGGTCGCCGCGCGGCGCGAAACGCCTTTCAGCCGGAGCGGCAGCCAGACGTTGCGGAACACGGTCGCCCAGGGCATCAGCGTCGGCTCCTGGAAGACGAAGCTGATTTCGCGCTCGGGTTCGCCGGCATGGGTGTAGCTCGACGTCGGCCACTCGATCCGGCCGACGCTGGCGCTGCCCAGCCCTGCCACCAGCCTGAGCGCCGTCGACTTGCCGCAGCCGGACGGGCCGAGCAGGCTGACGAACTCGCCCGGCCGGACGTCGAGCGACATGCCCGACAGCGCGATCGTGCCGTTGGCGAAGACCTTGCCGACGTCGCGCATCGACACGATCGGACGGTCCGGGCGGCCAGCACCCGTCGGGTCGGGAGAATCCGCGGCCATGTCCTGGCCCGCGCTGTATCGCTGTAGCATCTGCACCCCTCGAACTGTCCGTGGGGGCGCCGCGAATGCGGCGCCGCCGATCCAACGTCAGTTGGCGGCCAGGTCCTTGTAGAGGTCCATGCCGACGCCCTTGCAGACGAACTGCGTCGTGTAGGCCTTGGACAGATCGAGCGTGCCGTCGAGGACGCCGGCGTCGACCATCGCCTTGTAGAAGCCGGCGTAGCGCTCGTCGGTCATGCAGCCGATGCCCTTCTCCTTGGCGTCGGCGGCGAGCACGATCTCGTATTTCTTCATCTGAGCGATCGAATAGTCGATCTGCTCGTCCGTCATTTCCGGATTGTCCTTCTTGATCAGTTCGTTGGCGGCCGCGTTGTCGCCGTAGAGATAGTTGTACCAGCCGACGATGGAGGCCTCGACGAAGCGCTTGACGAGATCGGGCTTGTTCTCGACGAGGTCGACCTGCGTCTCGATCGTGGTCGCGTAGCCGGTGTAGCCGTAGTCGGCGAGCAGGAAGGCCTGCGGGTCCCAGCCGGCCTGCTTCCTGATGTTGAGCGGCTCGGAGGTGATGTAGGCCTGCTGGCCGGACTTGGGATCGGCGATGAACGGCGCCGGATTGTAGGTGTAGGGCTTGTACTGGCCGTCCGTGAAGCCGGGATAGGTGGCCTTGAGCCAGCGGAAGAAGGTGTCGTAGCCGTCGCCGCCGAGGAAGATCGTCTCGAGCTTGGCCAGATCGGCGATGGTCTCGATGCCGGTGCCCGGATGCGCCAGCAGCGCCTGCGGGTCCTTCTGGAAGATCGCGGCGACCGTGGTGGTGGGGATGTCGTTGGCGACCGCGTCGAGCGCGCCGAGCGTCGAGCCCTGGATGAACTGCACCTGCCCCGCGATGAGACGGGCGCGGTTGGGGGACTGCGGGCCGCCCATCAGGATGGTCACCTTCAGTCCGTACTTCTCATAGGTGCCATCGGCGACGGCCTGGTAGAAGCCGCCATGCTCGGCCTGGGCCAGCCAGCCCGTGCCCATCGAAACCTCATCGAGGGCGTAGGCGCTGGTGGTCGTGGCGAGCGCCACGGCGACCGAGCCGAAGACGCTCCTCGCGCTCCTGCGTTCTGACATTTCAGTACCCCTGTTTTCAAATATTCTTGTTGCGCAAATTTGAAGACCGTTTCCCGCGGCCTGTCAATGGGAAATGCTGCACTGCGGCAGATGCAATGCCAAGACCGGCCGGCCCGTCGAAGCGCTCCTTTCAAGTATTTCGGAAGCAACGCCACTCTCTTCCCGATACGCGCGCATGCGCGCCGGGGCGCCGCCATGCTGCGCCGCAATGTCCGGCGGCACGAAAAATTTTCATCTCTCGGCGACAAAGTTTGTCCAAAGTGGAGGCATCCGGAAATTCTGCCCGGTTTTTGGGCGCGGCGTGCCGGTCATGCGCCGCAACAGCCGACGGACCCCGCGCGGGACCGGAAGCGAGCGCAGGCCGCATGAAAAAAGGCCGCCGGGCGAACCGGGCGGCCTCGAGGGAAATGGGAGCAGGCGGCGCTCCGCGCGGCAGCGCTACTCTGCGGCTTCCGGCACGTCCGGGCGCTCGTCCGGCCGCAGCGGGTCGAACATCAGGAAGCGGCTGTCCGGGAAATGACCGAGCACGCCGCGCAGCAGGCGGTCGATCTCGGCGAAATCCTTCTTCTCGATGGCGTCGACCACCCTCAGATGCTCGCGGATCTGCCGCTTGTTGGCCTCGACGCTGGTCCGCTTCAGGCCGAAGCACCAGAAGCGCGCGGCATTGTTGTGCAGCCGGATGGCCGTCTGCTCGATCTGCGAGTTCTTGCAGGCCGCCGCCAGCGCCCGGTGGAACGCCCGGTCCATCACCACCAGCGCACGGATGTCGCGCGCCTCGACCACGGCCTCGTAACCGTCATAGGCGGCGCGGATGGCAGCCAGATCCTCCGGCGAGGCGCGGTGCGCGGCCAGTGCGGCGGCATGGCCCTCGACGAGGATCCGCGCCTCGAACACGTCCTGGAGTTCGCGCAGGCCCAGATCGCCGATGCGGGTGCCGATGCGGGCATGGCGTTCGACCAGCCCCTCGAGCGACAGGCGAAAGAGCGCGTCGCGCACCGCCGCCTGGCCGAGCTTGAAGTCCCGCATGATCTGCTTTTCGTCGACCCGCGCTCCCGGCTCCAGGTCGCCGACGATGATCGCCATCAGAATCACTTCGTAGGCGTCGTTGCGCAGCAGCGTCTTTGCTTTGGCTGGTGGCTTCCTGCGGACCATTGTACTTCCTCCCGATGCTGTGTCCTGGCCCATGCACGACGCGCCGGACCCCTGCCGGCCCGTCGCCGGACAGGCATTCTGGAGGTCGCTCTTAACATTTCACGATGGCGAATGACAGCCCCGCAAACCGACGCGGCAGCGCCCGATCGACGCAGCCGGGGACAGGCTGAGGAGCGGGCGCCGCGACAGCAGGAAGGATCAGCCGGCCGCCGCGAAGCGCGCATAGGCGCCGTCCAGATAGACGAGCGGCGAGGCCATGCTGTCCGGGAGCCGCACCGCGACCACTTCACCGATGAAGATGGTGTGCGAGGAGGCTTCCACGCTGGTGGTCACGCGGCAATCGAAACTCGCCAGCGCATTCTCGTAGACGGGGGCGCCCGTCTCCAGTTCGCCCCACCGCCCTTCGGCAAACCGCACTTCGCGGAACTTCGAGGAACTGAACCGGGCGGCGATCGTGTCGTCGCCCTCGGACAGAAGGTTGACGCAGAAGATGCCCGACGACAGCAGGACGTCGTAGCAGGACGCGCTCTTGTTGATGCAGGTGAGCAGCGACGGCGGCGTCAGGCAGACCGACGTCACGGAGGTGGCGATCATGCCGTGGCGGACGCCGGCGTCGTCGCGCGTGGTGATCAGCGACACGCCCGCGGCGAGGCGCCGCATGCCGAGTTTGAAGAGGTCGACCCGTTCGTTCATGCCATCACCCGTCCCTGGTAGTGGATCAATGGTTCAGCGTCTCCGACGCTTTCGAAAGCCGCGATCCTGCCGATCGCGATGACGACGCCGTGGCGCTCGATCGCCTCGTCCAGCCGGCAGTCGAGCACACCGACGATACCGGGAAGGACCGGCGCACCGGTGGCGAGGGTGCGCAGCGCCAGGCCCTCGAAGCGGGCGGCGCCCTTCAGCCCGTCGCGCGCAGCGAAGCGTTCGAAGACCGGCAGCCCCGACCTTGCGAGGTAGTTGATGGCGAAGACGCCCGACGCGAGGATGTCGGCGCAGGCGCTCGTCCTGCGGTCGATCGACACCGTCATCGTCGGCGGTGACGCCGTCAGGTGCGTGGCCGAGAGGCCGAGAAAGCCCGAAGGCCCGTCGCTGCCGATCGTCGTGACGATCGCGGCTCCGACGGCGCGGCATCCGATGGCGCCCCAGAACGACCTGGCATCGATTTCGGGCAAAGTGCCTGCGCCTTCGACCATGCTACCGCACCGCTTCTGACATTTCTGATTCAAAGGCTATCAGAACCGTTGTGCACTGCAAGATGGAAAATCTCCCGGCGTGCAGGATGTTTTACACCGGCCTGTTTTCGTTGAATTTATCGCGTATTCTTCGGGCGCTGCGACGCTTCCCGGGGTGGCGCGCCGGACGGGTCGCGCCGCTCGACGCCTCGGGCAGGCACGAAGTTGCGACCCTTTTGGCAGATTTGATATTTTCGTTTGTCGATCGTTGACATTTTTACTGCGTGCGGCGAAGACGGTCACGTTGCGTCTTTCAGGAAAACCCGCCGATGTCGCTGGAACTCTCCGTCCGCGCCCGCGAACGCACCGTCTTCCTGCTCTCGCTGGGCGGCTTCGCCAGCGGCGCGAACGTGCGGGTGATGGACACGGTGCTGCCCCAGCTCGCCGACGAATTCGGCGTGGCTGTGGGCCTCGCGGCGCAGACGGTGACCGCCTATGCGCTCGGCTATGGCGGCATGCAGATCCTGCTCGGCATCGCCGGCGACCGTTTCGGCAAGTTCCGGCTGGTGACGCTGCTGTGCTTTGCGAGCACCGTCGCCTGTCTGCTGGCGGCGGCGGCCGGGACGCTCGGCCAGCTGACCGCAGCGCGGCTCCTGTGCGGGGCGGCCGCTTCGGCCATCATTCCCGTGTCGCTCGCCTGGGTCGGCGACATGGCCCCCTTCGAGGAGCGGCAGCCGATCCTGGCGCGCTACGCGAGCGGCGGCATCCTGGGCATGGTGACGGGGCAGATCATCGGCGGGCTGGCCACCGAATACTGGGACTGGCGCGCGGCGCTGGTGATCGTGGCGCTGGTCTATTGCGGCGCGGGCATCGGGATGATGCGCGAAGCACGGCTCAACCCGCTGGTGACGGCGCGGCCACTCGCGGGAGGCGCGAGGCTGCCGCCGCTCGCGGCGATCGCCACGATGCTCCGGCGCCCGTGGTCGCGCGTGGTGCTGGCCTCGGTGTTCATGGAAGGCGTGACGGTCTACGCCGCCGTCACCTTCGTCGGCATCGACCTGAAGGAACGGTTCGCCGCCAATTACGGCCTGATCGGCCTGATGCTCGCCTTCTTCGCGGTCGGCGGCATGCTGTTCACCCGCGGCATGCGCCAGCGGATGCGCACGATGTCGGCACGGCAGCTCATCGCCACGGGCGCGGCGTCATCCGGGATCGGCATGATCCTGTTCCCGCTCGTGCCGGCGATCTGGCTCGTCCCGGTGCTGATGATGGCGATCGGTTTCGGCGCCTACATGCTGCACAACACGCTGCAGACCTTCGCCACCCAGCTTCTGCCGGAGGCGCGGGCGACCGGCTTCTCGGTCTTCGCCACGCTGTTCTTCCTGTCGCAGTCGCTCGGCGTCGCACTCGGCGCGCTGATGCTCGGCGGCAGCGGCGCGGGCACCGTCTTCGTGACCGCGGCGCTGCTGATCGCCCTGTTCGGCACGTGGTTCGCGACGGTGGCGTGGCGGATGGTTCCGGCGGCCGATCGCTGAAGCCGGAAACCGGCATCGATCCCGGGACGCCGTCCGGGCCTTCCGGCACGCGGGAAGACAATGGTCGGAGTGGCAGGATTTGAACCTGCGACCCTCTGGTCCCAAACCAGATGCGCTACCAGACTGCGCTACACTCCGTCCGGCGTTCCTGCGGCAGGGACCGCAGGGCCTGCGAGGGCGGATCGCCCCGAGCCGCGACGGACCCGCTCGTGCGGTTCCGCGCGACGCCATGATCGCTCGCAGGACCGGCTAGCACGCGGGAACGGCAGGCGCAACGCCTTCCGCGAGCATCGGCCGGGTTCGACCGGCTCGGCAGCCGGCCGCCGCGGTGCGTATGCGACGGACCGGCGCGACCCGCCGGGTCATCACCCCTTCGAAGACAGGAGTTCGATCAGACGTTCCGCGACCGGTCGCATGACGGCGTCCGCGGCGGCGAGATCGAGGAACCTGCGGTAGGCCGACACCGCTTCGGCCGCGCGGCCGAGGTCGCGGAAGGCGTCGCCCTTCGACATCTGGATGTCGGCATCCGACGGCGCCAGTTTCTCGGCATCGAGGAGCAGCGCCAGCGCTTCCTCGTGGCGGCCGAGGCGCTGGAGGCTCACGGCCCACTGGAGGCGATAGCCGGCATTGCCCGGATCGAGTTCGGACGCCCTGGCCAGCCGCGCCACCGACGCCTCCCACGCGCCGAGGATGGCGAGGATGCGACCGTGCGCCATCTGCGCCTCGGCGTCGCCGGGTGCGTAGTCGGCGGCGTCGCGGTAGATCCGTTCGGCCGCCTCGTGATCGCCGTTCGCAAGATGCATGGCGGCGAGTTCGCCGAAGGCCAGGAGGTAGCCGGGGTCGAGTTCCAGCGCGCGCGTCAGCAGCGCCACGCCCTCCGCCGTGCGACCGGCAGCCAGTTCGATGCGGCCGGCCTTCGTGAAGTAGCGCGGATCGACCGGATCCCGTTCGGCGGCGTCGAGATAGTGACGCACGGCAGTCGCCGGATCGCCGGTCGCGAGGGCCAGCTCGGCGAAGCCTTCCGCAGCATGCACGTTGCGGCGATCGCGGGCCTGCACCGCCTCGAAGGCGGCGCGCGCGCCGGCGAGATCACCGGTCCGCAGCAGCACGTTGCCCAGATTGTTGCGCGCGGGAAGAAAGTCGGGGTCGAGCGCGATGGCGGCGCGGAACTCCGCCAGCGCGGCAGCGGTGTCGCCTGCGTCCGACCGGATCAGGCCGATCAGATTGTGGGCCCATTTCGCATCCTCGTGGTGCGAACGGATCAGACGGCGGGCGAGGATCGTGGCCCGAAGCGGCTCGCTCTCGGCGGCCGCGCCGATCGCCACGACGGGATCGAGCACCGAGAGGATGCCGGACGCGGCCTCGGCGAAGTAGGCCCGTTCCGTCCGACCGCCCATCGCCGGCAGGTCGACGATGTCGACGCCGTCGCGCACCACGCGCAGGCGGAGGCTGACGGTCTCCGGCGTGCATTCGGCCGTGGCGCAGACGAACTCGCCGGCGATTCGCGTCTCGTAGGCATCGAAGAGGCGCCGGACGTGGAAGACCAGCGATTCGATGGAAACGCCGGAATCCGGGAAGGAGAACTCGACGCGGCGGTCGTCCGGCAGGGCGACGATCGTCTCCTTGGAAGTGCGCGCGGCGCGCGTCACGTCGCTCAGCCCGTCCCAGATCCGGCTCGCGGCCACCTCCGGGGTCAGGCCGCGGGCCGCCAGCGCCTCGGGCACGGCGATCGGCTCGATGATGACCTGGTCGCGCCGGAACTGTCCGACCAGCACCGGCAGCAGCAGGACGACGAGGCCGAGGAAGACGAGATTGAACAGAACGGTCCTGGCATTGGTGGACCAGCTTTCCAGGGCCGGCAGGGAAAGGCGCCCGGCAAGCCGCGAAAGCACCGACGCGCGCTCCGCCTCCTGGATCTGCTCCGCCCTGCGCCTGGTGCGCCCCATCGTTCCGTCCCCGCCAGAGGATCCGCGTCTGCCGCCGGGACGCTACCAGAACACGGGGAAAGTCCGGCGGGCAAGCCCCTTGAGCGGGGCCGGCTGCAAGAGGACGCACATGCAGATGGACGGCGGGCCAGCCGGGCACGCGCAGCACGTCTGCACGAAACCTGCACCACGATCCTCCGGTCCTGCACCGGCGCGCCATCAAGGCCTCCGGCGCTGCGCCTATTCCGCAGCGATGCGCGACGACCTGCCCAGCCCCCTCCCCCGCCGTCTGCTCACGGATGCCTGGTGGCTGGCCGACGATATCGCGCGCCCGTCAAACGAGAGGGACCACGATGCAGAACGCCGCCAGCCCCGTCGCCCGTCCGCGACGATCCTTTCGATCGCATGTCCGCATCCTGCGACCCGGCGTCGCGATCGCGCTGGCCGCTGCCGCGGACTGGCTGTTCTTCGATCGTCCGACGGGCGTGTCGCTGCCCGTATTCGCTGGTCTCCTGGCGCTTGCGGTGCTGGCGGGGAACCGTCTCCGGGCGAACCGGCGTGAAGCCGCCGCCGCGACGGCCCCGCTCGCCCTGTGCCTGCTGCCGTCCATCGAGACCACCGGTTTCCTGGCGCTGTGTTTCGGATTCGGCGGGCTCGCGGCGTTCACGCTGGGGATGACCGGCCGCCTGCGCGTGCCGTGGCCGACGGCGCTGCGGAGGTCGGGCATCCTGCTGACCGGGAATGCGGCGGCCCGCCTGCGGCGCGCGGTCTCGCAGCGCCGCGGCCGACGTTCCGTTTCCGGTCTGCGGGCGGTCCTTTCCACGCTGGGTGCCTGGGTGATCCCGGCGGCGATCGGTCTGCTATTCATTCGACTGTTCGCATCCGCCAATCCCGTCTTCGGGTCCTGGATCGGCCTGCTCGACCTGCGGTGGATCCTGATGGACCTGCAGCCGGCGCGCTATGCGTTCTGGCTCGTCGTCGCCTTCGCCGTCGTCCCCTTCGTCCGGGTGCCGGCCTTTCGGCAGCGGCCACGCGCCAGGGCTGCCGGTGCCCGCACCGGATCGTCCGGGATCGGCGGCGGACTCGTGCTGCGGTCGCTGATCGTGGTGAACCTGGTCTTCGCCCTGCAGACCGGCCTCGACCTCGTCTACCTCTGGGGCGGCGCGGCCCTGCCGCCGGGCGTGACCCACGCTGAGGACGCCCAGGACGCCGCGCACGTGCTGGTGCTGTCGGCGCTTCTCGCCGCGGGACTGGTGCTGCTCGCCGGTCCCGCCGCCCTGACGCCGGAGCGCAGCCGATCGCGGACGGCGATCCGCGTGCTGCTGCACGCCTGGATCGCGCAGAACGTGGTGCTCGTGCTCTCGGCCATGCTGCGGCTCGAACTCTACGTCGAGACCTATGCGCTGACCGAGGCCCGCGTCACGGCGTTCGTCTGGATGGGGCTGGTTGCGACCGGTCTGGTGCTGATCGAGTGGCGGCTCGCCTTCGCCAGGACAGCCAGATGGCTGCTCGGGTCGAACCTGTTGTCGCTCGCGGTCGCGCTCTATGCCATGACCCTCGTCGACGTCGCTGCCCTGGTCGCCCGCTACAACGTCGCGCACAGCAGGGAGTTCACCGGTACCGGAGCGCCACTCGACCGGTCGTATCTCTGCCTGCTCGGCGGCTCCGCCCTGCCCGCCATCGACGCGTTCCTGGAGCGGCGGCGGTCGGCCGCGGCGCCCGGAACCGAAGACTGGACCACGCCGATCCCGCCTGCCGAGCACCATCTGACGGACTGCGCCGCAAACCTCCGCCGGGAATTCGCGGACAGGCCCGGGGACTGGCGGGGCTGGACCTTCCGCGAGCACCGGTTGCGCCGCTACATTGACCGGACGAACGATTCCAGCCGGAGGCCGGACGATGCCGCTGACGATCCTGGTCGCCGATGACGATCCGCACATCCGCGCGGTGATCGATTTCGCGCTGCGGAAGAACGGACACGCGACCCTGATGGCCCGCGACGGCAAGGAAGCGCTGGCGCTGTTCCGGCGTCACGCACCTGATCTCGTCGTGCTCGACGTCGGCATGCCCGAAATGGACGGGCTGGACGTGTGCCGCGTCGTGCGCCAGACGTCGAACGTCCCGATCATCTTCCTGTCGGCCCGGGACGAGGAGATCGATCGCGTGCTCGGGCTGGAGATCGGCGGCGACGACTACATGGTCAAGCCGTTCAGCCCGCGCGAGCTGGTCGCCCGGATCGGGGTGATCATGCGTCGCGCCGCGACCGTGGCGGAAGAGACCGCCCCGACCGCTCTCGTCCAGGGAGATCTGCGCATCGACCAACGGGCGCGCAGCGCGAGCCTGGCAACCCGCCCGCTCGCCCTCACCGGCACCGAATTCGCGATACTGCGCGCCATGGCGGAGCAACCCGGCTACCTGTTCGACCGCGAGCGGCTGATGGCCGCCGCCTATGGCGGCAGGGTTCGCGTCTCCGGCCGGACGATCGACAGCCACATCCGCAACATCCGCGCCAAGTGCGCGGCAGCCGGTTCGTCGAGCGTCGTCGAGACCCTGCACGGCATCGGCTTCCGCCTGGGACCCTGCGTGGCGGACATGCAGGCAGCGCCGCCGGGATTCGCGGGCGAACGGCCGTGAACCGGCCGCGCGAGGGTTCCGACCGGCCGGAAAAATGGCGACCGCCGATGGCGATGGTGATCGGCCTCGTGCTCCTGTCGGTGCTGACGCTGCCGCTCGCGGGCATGGCGGCGGTGGTGATCGCGACCCGCCCGACCGACGTGCTCCTGCAAAGCCTCGCCCGCAACATCGTGCCCGTCGGTCTGGCGGGCCTGCTGGTGGCGGGGGCTGCGAGCCTGCTTGGGTTCCTCCTCTGGAGGCTGGTGTCGCGACCGGTCCGGGAGCTGGCGGCCTGGAGCGAGCAGGTCGCGCGGGCCGATGCCGCGCGGCCGGACGGGATGCGCTACGGCACCCGCGAACTCGCCCGGCTCGGCGCCAGCATCGACGCGATGGTGCGCCGTCTCGAGGAGCGGTCCGCCTACATCTCCACCTATACCGCCCACGTCTCGCACGAGCTGAAGTCCCCGCTGACCGCCATCGCCGGTGCGGCCGAGATCCTGCGTGATTCCGGAGACGAGATGGACGCCTCGGAGCGGGCGCGGTTCCTCGCCAACATCGAGCGGGACGCGCTGCGGCTGTCGTCGCTCGTGGCACGGATGCGCGAACTCGCCCGGGTGGAGACCGGCCGGACCACCGGCACGTCGGATCTCGGCGAACTCGTCGCGACGCTTGCGGAGCGCTTCCGTACCCTCGACCTCGAGACGGCCGGCGCCGCGCCCGAACTGCCGCTGCCCCTCGACGACGCGCTTCTCGTGCTGTCGCATCTGGCCGACAACGCCGTGGCGCACGGCGCCGGACGGATGCGGATCTCCACCGGCGCGACCCCGGACGGCATGGTCGCGTTCGTCGAGAACGACGGCGCCCCCATTTCGCAGGGCAATGACGACAGGATCTTCCAGCCGTTCTTCACGACGCGTCGCGAGGCAGGCGGGACAGGCATGGGCCTGGCGATCGTGCGCGCGCTGCTGAGGACCCATGGCGGAGACATCGATCTCGATCGGCCGGAGTCGGGCATGACGTCCGGAGGCTTCCAGGTCCGCTTCCGGATCGCGCTTGCTTCTCCGGCCTGACCCTTCACCGAACTGCCGGAACCCCCTGCGGCCCTCGGGGCGACGAACGTGGGGCCCCTGCCGCCCGCTGGCACCGTCACCCCTGCGGCCGGCGCGGCTCCGGAACCCGATGCGGGCGGTCGCGGTTTGGATCGGTTGCAGAAGGAAGGGTTCGTGAAAGACCGGATACGCTCCGATTCCCAGATCGCCCGGCGCGCGGTGCGCGACGTGGCGCGCGCTGCCGGCGGCGCGCTGGTGTTTTCGCTGCCCATGCTGATGACGATGGAGATGTGGCAGCTCGGCTTCTATCTCGACCGCATCCGGCTGCTGGTGCTGGTTCTCACCGCCATTCCGCTGCTCGTGGTGCTCTCGCGGCACATAGGGCTGGCGGAGACCCGGCGCTGGAGCGACGACGTGCTGGATACGGCGATCGCTCTCGGCGTCTCGGCGGTCGTCTGCGCGGTGCTGCTCACGCTGTTCGGTACGGTCACGCTCGAAACGCCGCCGGACGAGGCGGTCGGCAAGGTCGCCATCCAGATGGTTCCGGCGGCGATCGGCGCGCTCCTCGCCAAGAGCCAGTTCGGCGCCGGCGCGCCGGACGGGAACGGCGACAGCCTCCGCCAGCGCAAGGAGACCTATGGCGGCGAGATGTTCCTGATGGCGGTGGGCGCGCTGTTTCTCGGCTTCAACGTCGCCCCGACCGAAGAAATGATCCTGATCTCGTTCCAGATGAGCGAATGGCACGCGCTCTGCCTGGTCGTCCTGTCGGTCGTCCTCATGCACGGCTTCGTCTTCGCGGTCGGATTCGCCGGCGGCAGCGAAGCCTCCCCCGATGAACCCTGGTGGAGCCCGTTCCTGCGGCTGACGCTACCCGGCTACGTCGTTGCCGTCTCGGTCAGCCTCTACCTCCTGTGGATCTTCGCCCGCCTGGACGGCCTGAGCGCCGACGGCATCGTCATGGCAACGGTCGTGCTCGCCTTCCCGTCGGCGATCGGGGCGGCCGCGGCAAGGCTCATCCTTTAGGAGGCGACGGATGTCTCACCACCGCGACGACGAGAAGCGACGCCCCGGTGTCGAGTGGGTGTTCGGGATCCTCTCCGCGCTCCTGGTCGCCGGCCTCGCCGGGTTCCTCGCCTACCAGGCGGCATTCGGCGAAAACCGTCCGCCGGATCTCTCGGCATCGATCGAGCGGCTGGAGCGATCGGGCACGGGTACGCTGGTCATGGTGATGGTCGTCAACCACGGGGACGAGGCGGCGGCCGACGTGGGCATCGAGGCGGTCGTCGGGTCCGTGGGCACGGATGCCGTCCGCAAGGAGATCCGTTTCGACTACGTCGCGGCCCGGGCCATCCGGCGCGGTGCCTTCGTCGTGGAGAGACGGGACGTCGACGCCGGGGACGTCGCGCTGCGGGTCCAGGGCTACGCGGAGCCGTGACCGGGCAACCGGCCGGCCTCGGGAAGGTCTCCTCCTGGCGAGCACGTCCGAATCATGCTCGATGTTTCGGCTCCAGGAGGATGTCGTGCTCGTCACGCGGCGCTCGTGCCCCCGCCACGGACGCCGGCGCTGTGGATTCCGGGTTCCGCTGAGCGGCCCCCGGACTGACGTTTCACGACGATAGCCGCATCGCGACGAAGGCTGAGGACGAGGGGCTGGAGGCCGGCGCCCCCTCCGCCCCGCATCGTCCGGGGAACGCTGCGCCGGGCGAAGCCAGGCAGAGCGTCTCCGGGACCTTCGTCTTCGGGCGGCCGGTTCCCGCCGTCACGCCGCCTGTCGCTCGAGGCCGCCCTCGCTCCAGCCGAGGCCGGGCTGCCAGCGCGCGGCGACGCGGCCCTGCTCCAGAGCCAGCAGATGCAGCCAGCCGTTGTCGAACAGGGCACGCACACCGTCGTGGCGCGCCAGCACGCCCGCGATCGCCTCCGGCGGCGCCTCCACCAGAACCGTGAGCCGCAGCGGCTCGTGCACGGGCCTCTCCCCGTCGTGCACCGCCTGCCAGGGAAGGCCGGCGCGCAGCATCCCGCCGTTGCCCTCGACGACACCGATGCCGCCGACCACGTTGTGGATCAGCTTGTTGCCGGAGCCGAAGAGATCGGGTGCCACCGTCGAGCCGTAGTACTGCAGACTGATCCAGCTCGCCACCACGACGGGGGCCGTCAGGATCAACTCCAGCGTCGCGAAGCCCTCGTCGGCCCGCCAGTCGTAGCTATGCAGGAAGGTGCGCCCGCCGAAGTCCCGGCCGGCGGTGGCAGCCCGCGGCGCGGCGATGAAGGCAGCGCAGCCCGCGAGCCCCCATTCCGGACGGGGTTCGGCCCAGTTGGCAGCGCGATCCGCGACGGATGCCGCGGTGGCGCCGGGCAGCCGCAGCGCGCGCTCGGCGCGCGCCTGTGCCGCCGCCCGCGACAGCCATGCCCGCGCCTGCGCGATGTCGGCGGCGCGATCGGGAGCCGGGGCGTCGGTCCAGAGCGTCACGGCATCGGTGGTGGTGTCGTGCAGCCCCGCGACGAACAGCGTGTCGGCGGGCATGTCGATGCCTTCGGTCGACAGGCCGGAGCGGGTCTCGGGGTCGTTCAGCAGGGACGCCAGCAGCCGCGCCGAGACTTCCCCGGTCTGACCGCCGCAGGCACCGCAATGATAGGCGCTGGCATGGGGGTTGTTGGTCGTGCTCGACCCGTGGCCGAGCAGCAGCACCAGCCGGCCGAATCCCTCCCGCAGCCCCATCGCCCGCAGCACGGTCGCGGCAGTCGATGCCTTCTGCGCGGCGGTCCAGCCGCCCTCGAGGCGGGGTGCCGGCGCTGCCGGTTCGGTCCCGGCGCCGAATCCGAGGGCGTCCTTCACCAGCTTGGTGCCGTAGAAGGGCCCCGCCGCCTCGACGAAGGCGAAGGAGGATACCGCCGCCTGCCTGAACCGGCCCCAGGCGCGGACCGCACGTGCGCCGATGCGTGCCGTCGCTTCCACGTCCGGTTCGGCGGATGAGCAGGAGAAGACCGACGGCCGCAGCAGCACCGGCAGATGCGCCTGCGCGACGTCGGAGGCGAAGGGCCGGTGTGCGACCGGAAGACCGAAGAACCCGGCAAAGCCGAGGGTGGCGATCGCCGGGTCGGTCGCCTCCAGCGCGCGGCGGAACACTTCCGACCGCACGTCGATGCAGAAGACGGCCTGCAGCGCCGGCCGCGACGGCGTCTGCGCACTGCCGGTGAGGACCCCGCGCAGCCGCCGCTGGTGCGCGCGCTCGGCGGCATCCTGGAGGATCGCGTCGGCGACGTGATCCGACGTCGGCCGGACGGGCTCGGCATGGGCGGCGACGGTACGGGTCCAGTCGAGCGCCACCGCCGGCGTCGCGGCGAGGAGCGCCTCCTCCCAGACGAGCCGGATCGCAAGCAGGTCGGTCATGGTCCCGTCGGTCGTCCCCTGCTGCTCGGCCTGCCACAGCAGCCAGCGCGCGTGCTGTGCCCAGCCGCCGAGATCGATGAACAGCCGGTGGAACAGGGTCCCGGCGGCAGCGCCGTCGAGGCCGAGCCGTTCGGACGCCCGCAGGATGGCCCGCTCGGACGTATCGGGAGCGGTGGCCGCATGGGAGCAGAAGCCAGCGAGGCCGGCGATCTCCGGCGTCAGGTCGTGGGTGGCCCATTCCCGCCAGGCCGCGAAGGCCCCCTTGCCCGGCGCCGGCGTCCAGAGCGCCTGGCCCCGGTCGAAATGGCCCGACGCCCAGAGACCGAAGCTGCGGGCAAAGATGGCGGGCCAGTCGACGCCCGTGGCGGCGGCGGCGAGTTCGGCGACGGTCGGCAGGGCCCGCGGCTCGGGGGCCTGCGCCGCGGCGAGCGCCTCGAGCTGACCGATGCCGGCGGGCCCTGCCGGAGAACCGCAGGCGGCCAGCGCCAGCGCGAGGTCCTCCTTGCCGATCTGCCCGCCGGCGATCATGGCGGCATAACGGGGGCGCGGCAGGGTCAGCCGCACGCCGGCGACGCGCTCAAGCCGCGCGGCGGCATGCGCCAGATCCTCGTCCGTCTGGCCGAGGAAGGGGTTGACGGCCACCGTGGCGTCCAGCGGGAAGGCGGGCGGTATGGCACGGAGGGCCTTCTCGGCCGCGGCGAGGATGGCGCCGGCCCGAGCCTGGTCGGTCTGCGATGGGTTCGCGAGCAT